>JAUHWX010000021.1 GCA_030427285.1 Bacteroidia bacterium | reverse complement strand
AATCCTCTTGACCCTTCAACAATGATGGGAGCTCAGGCTTCAAATGATCAGTATGAAAAGATTATGAGCTACCTAAATATTGGGAAAGAAGAAGGTGCTCAGGTGCTTTGTGGTGGCGCTAAGTTTTCACAAAATAGTGGGCTTGAAGAAGGCTATTATGTGCAGCCAACCATCTTCAAAGGGCACAATAAGATGCGCATATTCCAAGAAGAAATTTTTGGACCTGTAGTAGCAGTTACCACTTTCAAAACTACAGAAGAGGCAATAGAAATTGCGAATGACACCATGTATGGATTAGGGGCAGGTCTTTGGACACGCGATGCTCATGAAATCTATCAAGTGCCAAGAGCCATTCAGGCAGGCCGTGTTTGGATAAATAATTACCATGCTTATCCTGCTCATGCTCCGTTTGGTGGGTACAAAAAATCTGGGTTTGGCCGTGAAAATCACAAAATGATGCTCGATCATTATCGTCAAACCAAAAACATGCTGATTTCTTATGACAAGAAGAAATTAGGCTTCTTTTAGACTTCAAAATGTTTTGTTGTTAAGTTAGGTGAGACATCGACCTCGGTAGCAGATTGCTACCCGAGGTCGTCTTGCTTTTATTGTATAATCAAAAACAAAAATTATGGTTACGCCTAGAGTTCTAATTACAAAGGAAGCCGAAAAGGTAGTGGATGACTTGAGGGCAAAATATGGTGAATTGATGTTTCACCAAAGTGGAGGATGTTGCGATGGTTCCCAACCCATGTGTTTTGAAAAAGGAGACTTCAAAATAGGAAGTAGTGATGTGTGCTTAGGTATCATTGCGGGTTGTGAATTCTGGATGAGCAAAGATCAATTTGAATATTGGAAACACACTCAGCTTGAAGTTGATGTCACTAGTGGGAGAGGTTCTAGCTTTTCATTGGAAATCCCAATGGGTAAAAGGTTTCTCGTTAAATCACATCTTTTTTCTGAAGAGGAAGCAGCCGACCTTTCTCCTTTGGCTTACCTTGAAGATTAATAAAAAAATGAGCATTTGTATTGTACGATAAATCCGCACAAGCGCTCATTTTTTTAGCTTTAAGCAAAATATTGAAATAATTATAAAACATATTATATGTCCTATCGGATCAATTCATTTGAGGAATATAAATTTGAATATCAAAAAAGCATAGATGACCCAGCCGAGTTTTGGGCTGGAATAGCTGAGAATTTTCTTTGGCAGAAAAAGTGGGATACCACGCTGGAGTGGGAGTTTGAAACCCCAAAAGTAGAATGGTTTAAGGGCGGTAAACTCAATATTACCGAGAATTGCCTGGATCGTCATTTGGAAAAGCGTGGCAATAAACTGGCCCTTATCTGGGAGCCAAATGATCCTAAAGAAAGGTTTGTACGCCTTACTTATCGCGAGCTTCATGAAGAAGTATGTAAATACGCCAATGTGCTGAAAAAGCATGGTGCAAAAAAGGGTGATCGAATTGCGCTCTATATGCCCATGATTCCTGATTTGGCTATAGCCGTAATGGCTTGCGCCAGAATAGGAGCAGTGCATACGGTGGTGTTTGCAGGTTTTTCGGCAAGTGCTTTGGCTGATCGCATCAATGATTGCCAATGCAAAATGGTGCTTACCGCAGATGGATTGTATCGTGGTACAAAAGAAATTCCCGTAAAGGCAGTGGTGAATGAGGCGCTTAAAGAGTGCGCATCGGTGGAAACAGTTATAGTTTCTGAACGTACCCAGTGGAACGTAAAAATGCAAGAAGGCAGGGATTTTTGGCTGCATAAGGAAATAGAGACAGTGGAAAAGGATTGTCCGGCTGAGCCGATGGACGCTGAGGATATGCTGTTCATTTTGTACACTTCAGGTAGTACGGGCAAGCCAAAAGGAGTGGTGCATACTTGTGGTGGATACATGGTGTATGCCGGCTATAGTTTTGCTAATGTTTTTCAATATGATGAAAGTGATATTTATTGGTGTACGGCTGATATCGGGTGGATTACCGGGCATACCTATATAGTGTATGGGCCACTTTTGAATGGCGCTACTACCGTGATGTTTGAAGGTGTTCCTACTTATCCGGGGCCGGGTCGTTTTTGGCAAGTAATAGACAAGCATGGTGTAAATCAGTTTTACACAGCACCTACCGCCATCAGGGCACTAATGGCTCATGGTGAAGATCATGTTTTGAGCTATGGACTGTATTCGCTTAAAGTGTTGGGAAGTGTGGGTGAGCCTATCAATCAGGAAGCCTGGGAGTGGTACCACATTCATGTGGGTAAAGAAAAGTCTCCCATTGTAGACACATGGTTGCAAACAGAAACGGGTGGAATTATGATTTCGGGGCTGGGTGACCTTTCGCCAATGAAACCTACTCATGCGGGCTATCCCTTGCCGGGAATACAGCCGGTGCTTTTAGATCAGGAAGGAAAAGAAATTACTGAAAATGGTGTAGAAGGTTATTTGGCCATAAAGCATCCTTGGCCCAGTATTTTGCGTACCACTTATGGCGATCATGAGCGTTGCAAAAACACGTATTTTAATACTTATAAAGGATACTACTTTACTGGTGATGGAGCCAAGCGCGATGAAAATGGAATGTATAGAATCATTGGCCGTGTGGATGATGTAATCAATGTGAGTGGCCACCGATTTGGCACTGCTGAAATTGAAAATGCCATTAATTCATTGGATGAAATAGTCTCGGAAAGTGCCGTAGTGGGCTACCCTCATGATATAAAAGGGCAAGCTATTTATGCTTATGTGATTACTAATAAACCAGTGGATAATCCTGATAAAGTAAGGGCAGAAATTATAGAGGCTGTGGTTGGAGAAATTGGAAGAATCGCCAAGCCTGAAAAAATTCAGTTTGTAAGCGGCTTGCCTAAAACTCGTTCTGGTAAAATTATGCGAAGAATATTGAGGAAAATTGCAGAAGGGGATACTTCAAATCTTGGCGATACTTCTACACTTCTTGATCCTGATGTAGTGGATGAGATAAACGAGGGCGCGTTGTAAAGCTCCAAATATTTAATATTAGGGAAGGCCATGATTGAATGGCCTTTTCTTTTTTGTTCCATTACTTTTGACCACTTAAGACAATTACAATGAAGTATTTTTTTTCATTAGCACTACTAATCACCACTGTTGCATCTTACGCCTGTTCTTGCGCCAACCCTGGCGAAATGGATGATAAGCAATATGACTCCTATGATTTTATAGCCACAGGTGTAATAGATGCAGTGGAAGATGGTGAAGAGTTTAAATCGATATACTTTGATGTAAATCATTTCTACAAGGGAAAAGCAGACCATAGCGGTATTATTTTGCAGACTGCTTTATCTTCTGCGGCTTGTGGTATTTCTCCAAATAGTGGTGAAGAGTGGTTGATTTATGCAAATAGGCAAGATGGTGAACTTCATGTTTCATTGTGCAGTCGTTCTATTGTATTGAAAGCAGAAGGTATGTCTGGCGTGCCTGACCGTGCCAAGGAGGATTTGATGTATCTGGACAACAAAGAGCAACAAGAGGAAAAATACACCATCGGTAATGTAGATATTATGGAATCTGAAGTACTTAATGAGAGCCGGACTCTGAATATCTATTTACCGGAAGGCTACAGTGCAGATAGTACTTACCCTATTATTTATCTTTTGGATGGCTCAGCCCATGAAGACTTTTTGCATGTAGCTGGCCTGCTTCAGTTTTGCAATTATCCATGGCTCAAGTTTATGCCAAAGAGCATTTTGGTAGGAATAGAAAACGTAGACAGAAAACGTGATTTCACCTATCCTTCCAGCGATGAAGACTACAAGAAAAAATACCCAACTACGGGAGGTTCCGCAGCTTTTATGCAATTTATTGAAACAGAGTTGCAGCCATACATTGAAGCCAATTATCCGGTAAACGGAACCGATATGCTAATTGGTCAATCATTAGGTGGGCTTTTAGCTACGGAGGTTTTATATAAAAAACCGGAGTTGTTCAATCACTATTTTATTGTAAGTCCTAGCTTGTGGTATGACAATCTTTCTTTGCTTGAACAAGAGCCGGCTTTTGTAGCTGATAATTTTGATAAAGAAATTACAGTCTATGTAGCAGTGGGTAATGAAGGACGCGTGATGAAGGCTGTGGCTAAAAAACTCTATAAAGAGGTGAAAAGTGCGAATAAAGTAAAAAGTCAGTTCGAATATTTTAAGGATGAAGATCATGCTTCTATTTTGCATGAGGCACTTTATAGAGGCTTCAAAGGATTTAATGCAAGAATAACCGAATAGGAGATGATCGAAAAAGCAACAATATTAGCGAAAAAACTAGGCCTTGAAGCGCATCCTGAAGGCGGATTCTACAAAGAAACGTATCGAAGTAATGAGGTGATTACCCAAAGTAGTCTTGCCGCGAATTTTGAGGGTGAGCGCAATTGTTGTACTGGAATTTATTTTCTGCTAACTTCTGAAACCTTCTCGGCTTTTCATCGCATTAAGCAAGATGAAATGTGGCATTTTTATCAGGGTTCACCATTGCTACTTCATACACTTAGCCCGGCAGGAGATTACAGATGTACTGAAATAGGAGCGGATGTCATTAATGGTCAGCAGCCACAGTTTGTGGTAGAAGCTGGTACTTGGTTTGGAGCCACGGTAAAAAATCCAAATGATTATTCTTTGGTTGGCTGCACGGTTTCCCCGGGTTTTGATTTTCGCGATTTTGAGTTGGCAAAAAGGGATGGTTTAACTGATTTGTTTCCCAATCATGCTAAAATAATAACAGCCTTAACAAGGAAGTGACCCAGCACTAATACTGATCGCAAATGAATTTTCAAACCAACTTATCGGCCATTCATCTACCTAAAGAGATTACCACAGAACGTTTAGTTTTAAAACCTGTATCGGATGAATTGCGAGATTATGTATTTCAAGGTTTGTCAGATCATGAGGTGAGGTATAATATGCAGTTGCCTACTTTGAATACAAAGGAGAAGCAGGATGAATGGTGGCAAAAGTTCTCTGCGTGGAGAAGTGCCGGGAAAGCAGTACAGTGGTGTGTTTTTGATAAAGAGAGCACTGATTATATTGGTTTACTCACTATCAAAGAAATTGAAACTGCGGTTTGCAGAGGTGAGATTGGTTATTCAATTTTAAAAAAACACTGGCGTAAAGGCTACGGCAAAGAAGCTGCAGCGCGGGTGCTTCAATATGCATTTGAGGATATAAACCTTCATACCGTTTTTGCAATGATCTCTCCGCAAAATGAGGGCTCACAAAGAATTGTAAAAGGTATGGGTATGATGCAAGAGGCACACTTTCGCGACATTCATTTTTTTGAGAATGAGTTTTACGACCTTCTTCAGTTCTACATTATCAACCCCTCTCACCTTAAATAGAAAAGGCCACTACAGTGTGATGTAGCGACCTTTTTGGTTGACCAAAAGGTCTGGAAAAAATGGAATATTAATTCCGTTAAGACATAGGTTAATATGCACTTGCAAGATTTGATTTTACAGGTTAGAATTCAATACGCTATTTGACCTACATTTTTACAATTAGAGTTTTCCAACTTGACATTAAGGTGTATTTTGGCCGATATTTTTACCTAATATCCTGGTCACATGAAAAAGAAAGCACTTTTAGTATTGATAATAATTCTGGCTGTTATTCAGTTTATCCCTGCTCTGCCAGAAAGCTCTCCTGAGCCACAGTCTAGCCTTTTGGTACGTGATGATATGCCTGAAGATGTGCAGTCTATTTTGCAATCGGCATGTAATGATTGTCACTCCAATACATCAACCTGGCCTTGGTATGCACATGTAGCGCCCCTTTCTTTTTGGATTGGAGATCATGTGGAAGAGGGCCGTGAGCACTTCAATTTATCGGAATGGGAAAATTATGAGCCCAAGAAAAAAGCGCACAAAATAGAAGAGCTTGTGGAAATGGTTGAAGAAAAGGAAATGCCGCTAGAAAAGTATACCTGGATGCATAGCGATGCTAAGCTTTCGCAAGAACAACGTGACGTTTTAATTGACTACTTCGAGTCACTTTAAACCAGAAAAATTTATCATAAACGAGGTGCCCACACCTTCAGTGCTCTCTACAGAAATAGCGCCTCCCATGGCTTCTACCTGGGCCCGAGTCATAAATAGACCAACTCCTTTGGCCTCCTTATGGCGATGAAAAGTTTTATGCAGACCAAATATTTTGTGACCGTGACTTTTCAAATTTATCCCTAAGCCATTATCTGATATTTTCATAAACACACCCTCCGCAGCTATTCCTGTTTCAATTTTAATAATCGGATTACGGTCGGAAGATCTATATTTTATGGCATTAGAAATTAAATTCAGAAAAATGCTTTCTAAATAGGGGCGGTGGTAGAGCAGGGTGGGTGCTTCAGCAAAGTTTGATTCAATGACTGTTTCTGTTTCAACAATCTGTGCAACTAGTATTTCTTTGGTTTTAGACAAAACACTTTCAAATGCAATTTTTTCGCGTGTTTGCTCCAGGTTTTCCTGAATTTTCAGAGAGTCAATCAAATCATTTAGGGTAGAAGAAAGATGTTTTACCACCCGTTGAAAATTTTTGTAAACTACTTCACGATCTTCGGCTTCATCCAGCTGGTTATACATATTTACCAACGTGGTGAGGTTGCTCACTGGAGCTCGTAAGTTATGAGAAGCTATGTGGGCAAAGTCACCAAGTTTTTTGTTTCGGGCAGTTAGCTTTTCTGTAAGGGCAATTAGGTTGGCTTCAGACTGCTTTCTTTTGGTAATGTCTTGAATTTGGGAAACAAAGTGGAGTGGCCGATTTTCATTATCAGTAATGATAGAAACATTTAATTGAACCCAAATGATTTCTCCATTTTTGTGAAAGTATCTTTTTTCTATTTCGTAATGTTCACGGTGCCCATCCAGCACCTCATATAACAGGCCAAGATCTAGATCCAGGTCATCCGGATGTGTTAAATCCTGAAAAGTGAGATTCAGAAGTTCCTCCTTGGGGTAGCCTAATAGGGAGCATATTTTTTTATTCACCTTGAGCCAGCGACCTTCAAGTGAAACTAGGGCCATGCCAATTGATGAGTACTCAAAAGCACCTTTAAACTGACGTTCGCTAATTTTTAAATCTTCCTCAATTTTCTTCTGCTTGCTGATGTCTATATGACAACCCACCATCCTTATCGGGCTCCCGTCTTCAGCCCATTCTACCACTTGTCCTACTGCCAGCACCCACACGGTAGATCCATCTTTGTGCTTATACCTAACCTCTATTCGCTGTGGTACTTTCCCATGACTTTTTATATGATCCTCAAAATTTTTATTTAAAAGTTCAAGGTCATCCGGAAATATGATTTTATGCCAATTTTCAATACTGGTAGGAAGATCTTCATCCGTGTAGCCAAACATACTTTTGAAAGTGGGGCTTAGGTAACCTGTATCGGTTTTGAAGTTTCTGTCCCAATAACCGGCCAGAGCTTTGTCCAGTAGAACTTGATAAATACTATAGTTGCTATTATGATCTTTAGGAAAGGTCATGGATGCAGAGTTTCAGCTTTTATTTAAGCATGGAAAGGTACAGGAAATTGTGGCACATGATAATGGACAGTGGCAGATAAATGTAAAACAGTGGACTGATTTCAGGAAGCCACTTTTGTTGATAGGTCATCAAATACTCTGGCCAATTCGTCTGGTGTAAGAGGTTTTACGTAAAAGTTGACTACGTTGCCAAACTCTTTACTTTTATTCAAGTCTTCATCGCATGTAGAGGAAGTAAGTATTGCCACTTTGTTGTTAAGTGCTGAGCTGCGCATTAATTCTAAAAACTTCCAGCCATTCATTATTGGCATATTGAGGTCCAGAAAAATAATATCGGGAGATACTTGACTAATTACTTCCAATGCTTGAGCTGCATCAGTGTACTCGTGAATATTGGTTTCGGGCTTTCTTATTTCAATAAACTTCCTCATTATAAAGTTTGAAATATCCGTGTCGTCCACTAACATTACTGTCATTTTATTCGGCTTTTATTAGATAGCAAAACCTTGATTTAGCTAATAATTAATTAATACATATACGGCCTTAAAACACTGATTCCGAATGAGTATTTGTCGGTTTAATTCCTTACAAATCTCAAAAATATACTTTTAAAAAGCCCATGCAAGTAAATCCGAGTTTCGGTCGATTTTTTACGACAAACGGTTCATCTAAAATTTATCTGCACTAAGAGTTATACCGGTTTTTCCATGCGGAGTAGGGTTGCCGTCTTTACCCAGGTTTACAAATACGAGACGCTCAATAGTTAGGATTTGTACCCGCGTTAATTTATTTCTCACTTCACATTTCAGGGTAATAGATGTTTTTCCAAAGTGTGTGGCTGTAAAGCCCATTTCAATGATGTCTCCTTGCACAGGTGCATTAATAAACTCTACCTCAGAAATCAATTTTGTAACCACATGAGGATTATCTAATTGTACTATGGCATAAATTACTGCTTCCTCATCAATCCACTTTAACAGGCTTCCGCCAAAAAGAGTGTTGTTTGGGTTTAAATCTTCTGGCTTTACCCATTTGCGGGTGTGAAATCTTAGGGGTGATTTTTCTTTGCTCATTACTAATTGTTTATTTAAAATAACCACCACTTTGAGCAGAATGTTGTCGTATATAACTTTTACAAATAAGAGAAGTTGAAAGCCCAATAATAGAGATGTTGCTTATTGGCACAAACCTTTAGTATTTTCGCAGCATGATAAGTATAAAACCCTTTAAGGCCATTCGCCCACCTCGCGATAAAGCATACCTGGTGGCCACCCGCTCATACCTTTCGTATACCGAAGATGAGCTGGACGAAAAGTTGCTGAATAATCCTTTTACTTTTTTACATGTTATAAACCCTAGTAAGGGTAGGCTTTTGCCTTTTGGTAAGGAAAAGTATCAAGAGGTAAAAAAGTGTTTTAAGAAGTTTGCCAACCAAGGGGTTTTTACACAAGATCAAAATGAAAATTACTATTTGTACCGCCAGGTAAAAGAGGGTAATGAGTACATCGGCCTTATTGCAGCTGTTTCCGTAGAAGATTATTTTGATGGCAAAATAAAGAAGCATGAAAACACTTTGACCAACAGGGAAAAGATGTTTACCGATTACCTTGAAAGCACAGGATTTAATGCCGAGCCGGTATTGCTAACTTATCGTGATGACTTCCGCTTGAATAAAATTTTTGCTGAATACATTGAGCAGCGTTCCGAGTACGAATTTACCAGTACAGATAAGGTTTTACATCAGCTTTGGCTAATTGAAGACCAAAAACATATAAGGCAAATTACTGAAGCATTTAAAGATCAGGAGGCGCTATATATTGCTGATGGTCACCATCGCTGCTCCAGCTCGTCTCTTTTGGCTAAGCGACTTGCCGATAAGCCTGGGCAGGATCATCGTCACTTTATGGCATTTCTTATTGGAGAAGAGCAAATGAAGGTGTATGACTTTAACAGATTGATAAAAGGAACCAATGGTAAAAGTGAAGAGCAGCTTATAGAAGAACTGCATCATGAATTTTTGGTAGAGCCAATCACTGCCGATATTTACAGGCCCGAAAAATTTCATGAGATAGGAATGTATATAAATGGAAATTGGTACAAGTTGGTTCCAAAAACAGGTAGCTTTAACCCGCAAAGCCCCGTAGGACGATTGGATGCTGAAATCTTGAGCAAGAAAATATTGAAACCAATTTTAGGGATTCAAAACTTAAAAACTGACAGCCGCGCTGGATTTTTACCAGGAACAGAAGGAGTATCAGGGCTAATGAAAAAGGTTGACAGTGGTGCGTATGATATTGCGTTTGCTTTATTTCCTGTGGCAGTAGAGCAAATAAAGCAAGTAGCTGATGCTGGTAAAACGATGCCTCCAAAGAGTACTTACATTGAGCCAAAACTGAGAAGTGGACTTACTATCTACCAAATTTTGGAAAACTAAAACTTTCCAAATTTTAAGCTGTTCATCCTAAAAACACCAAAGTATGTCTTCATTTATTGCCGAAAATATCAAGCAATTTTCCAAAGCGTTGGAAGGAAAAGCTACGCTAATTGCTGTAAGTAAAACCAAGCCTGTAGCAGATATCATGGAAGCTTATGAGGCTGGTCATCGAGATTTTGGTGAGAATAAAATCCAGGAAATGGCAGATAAGTATGAGCAACTGCCAAAAGATATTCGCTGGCACATGATAGGACATGTGCAGGGCAACAAAATAAAATACATGGCGCCATTTGTACATTTGGTGCATGGTATTGACAAGGCCAAACGCCTTAAAGAATTAAATAAAGAAGCCGCCAAAAATGATAGAATAATCGATTGCTTGCTGCAGGTGCATATTGCTAAAGAAGATACCAAATTTGGTTTTGATGAAGCTGAATTAACCGAGGTGTTGGCCGGCTCACCAGCAGAAAAATACCCAAACGTGCGTATTCGTGGATTAATGGGTATGGCTACTTTTACAGATAACGAGCTCCAGGTAAGAAATGAATTTAAAGGCCTGTTTCAAATTTACTCAAAAGCAAGAACTCAGCTAGGGCTTCCGCATTTTGACATCCTTTCTATGGGGATGAGCGGTGACTACCAATTGGCCATTGATGAGGGCTCAAATATGGTACGGATTGGTTCTTCAATTTTTGGTGAACGTAACTAGTTGTCAATAGATATAAAACAGTAGGCTGGGGGTATTTTACCTTTTATTTTTAAGATAATATAGGTAGTCAAAATCAATCCCGATAAGGAAGGTTGGTCGTACATCGTTTATATTATGGATACTACTTGCAATTTCTATTTTTAGAATATCCATGATATTATCTATTCCAAAAACCACTTCCAAAAACTGGGGGTCGCTAAAATTATTTAAATAGTTTGCACCTGTAAAGGCATGTATGCCGGTGTTTCTCAAAAATGGAATCTTAGACAAGAGAGCCCCGTCAAAATGGTGCTCTATGTGAGCTTCAATAAAGGCCTTATCCGTACTATAGCTATAGTAACCTAAAGTGCTAAAGCGCTTGATGGAGCTATAATAAAACTCACTTTGCTGTATATAAAATGTTTGTGTACCATTAAAGTGCTGATAGTCTATAAACTGCATTATGGAGTTATCCATAAACCCACCTGTGCTAAAGTCCCATTTTGTACGCCCGGCATTTCCTAAGTCAGTGTTAAAAGAAACTCCTAACGAGGCAAAGGCAAACCGGGTGTCACTAAAGCTCGATTTAATACCTTGATTATAGTTGAGGTACACACGAGGAGTGTTCATTTGCAGTGCTACCTTCTTATTGTTTATTGTTTTGTAGCGTTGGTGAAACTGGTAAGCCAGTTGCATCCGAAATGTTAGTGCATGATGTTGTTCAAAACCATTTTCATCAATCACATCATCGGCTGTTGGGTTATTTGGCGTAAAGTCTTTACCGTCACCAAAAAAAGTGTAATCTGTATTGTTGTACACGGCAAATCGGCTGGCATATTCCAAGGATGATTGAAGTTCAAGACCATTAATAATCTCTAGCTGGTAACCTGCCTTTATATAATCCTTGCCATACAACTTCATGTAGTTTTTTTCCAGCACCAAACTATAGTATGTATTGATAAAAGGAGATATGGGGTCTTCCGCATTAAATTGATCCAGTACATGGCCTACTTCCAAAGTTACCTTTTTGGGATTCTTTAAATCATAGGTAAATTCAGCCTTCATTCTGGATTTGAATTCGTTATCAGCAAAGCCATAACGAACAACAGGAGTAAGGCTCCATTCAGTGTTGGGTTTATAAACTTTAATGGGGACTTTATACGTAAGATAGCCACCCTCTACAGTGTTGAAACCGGGCATGTAGTATAGTGGAGAGAGGTTAAAAAAGAGATCATCCTCACGGTAGATGTATCTTTTATAAAGCAGTTGAAAAGGTTCAAAATCTGTGTGAAAATGCAGGTTTCTAGCATATTTTCCTCTGAAAATTTCATTTAGATTTTCAGTTTTTAAAACTTTTTTTGCTTGCTGCTTGGTACCAACGGGGCTGTTGTTGTGCCAATAAATACTATCACCGGTAATTGAAGTTGAATCTAAATGGTAAACTTCTGTTCCTAATTTCAAATCAGGCTTACTATCCTCAAAATTATGGCTGGTGAAGTATGTATGGGACTCGTAATTTGCGCTAAAACCACTAATATTTAGGTAATGTGTAAGGTGGTTGAAAACCTGCTTATACCTATTTCCTTGGTATACATAAAACTGTTCAACTTTAATGCTGTCCAATGTTTCCAGATGATGAGCATTGTCAAAACTAAACTCGGCATAAGCCACAGTGTAAGTGGAGTCATAAAGTTCTATATAGCCTTTTAAGGTTGCAGTTCCGCTTTTTTTAGGCTCAAAGGCAATGCGAAAAACTTTGCGATTTCCGTCCATGTAAGTGCCTTTGGCAGAAAAGTTATAATAGCGTAAGCCCTTGTTTCCAATAGGTGAAAAATATCTCCTGTCTTCGAGCTCTGAAATAGTAAGTTGATTGTGATACAGTGATAAATCTTTATCTGACACATACAGAAAATCAGGAATGGGAAGATTGCCGGCTGCCCTAAAAGCGATTACACTGTCTTTAAAACTATGCTGATTTTGATAGTGTTGCTTGCTTACTTGCTCAGAGTAAAACATAATGCCCGTGTCGCCTTTTGCAGGAATAATAAATCCACTTGCAATGGGTATTTGAAAAGGAACATTGAAAAGGTTGGCGGTATTGGCCTTAAATGCCGTTCCTGAATAGGATGTATACTTCCTCTCATTTTCTCCTCTTTTATTTTTGGCCAACCGGATTATTTCATGCGGATTGAAATATTCATCAGTAACATTTTGATCTAAATAAATAAGCAAGCGCTCATTGTAGTTAAAAGGCAGCACAATAGTTTTGGATGAAAATCCAGGAGCCGTAACTTTTAAAAAGTGTTTTTCACCTAGGGGTGGTATATTGAAGTCTCCATTGGTATCAGCGTAAAAGAGAGTGTCCATGTCTGAAACCCAAAGTATGGCTTGCGAAATAGGTTGTCCATCCTCGTCTCTCACACTTCCGTATATACCTTTAGGCTGAGCCAACATAGCTGTGCTTAGCGTAAAAAATAATACTAACAAATGGAGTTTAGTCCTCAAATTATAGCTCGATGTAGATGTTTGTCTCAATGATTAAGCATTTGCTAAAGTATAAAGCTGAGTTTGATTATTTTTTGGGATTCAGGTAATAAAGTAAGGCTCTATTAATGATTACCTTTGTCGAGTGTTTTGCATATTAGATATAGAATCGTCTGGCGGTCCTTTTGGCAAAGAGGCCATGATTGAGATTGCCGTATACCGTTTTGATGGCCACGAGGTGGTAGATCAACTCATTAGTTTAGTACATCCCCATCGGGAAGTTCAAAAATTTGTAACCAAGATGACTGGGATTACTCCCAAAATGTTGCAGCGAGCTCCACGTTTTCACGAGCTTGCCAAGCGTATAATTGAAATTACCGAAGGAGCAATTTTGGTAGGTCATAATGTGGAGTTTGATTACCGCATGATACGTCAGGAGTTTGCTCGTTTGGGCTATGAGTATGAGCGCGAAACCTTGGATACAATTGAAACTGCTCAGGAACTCATACCTGGATTACCAGCCTATGGTTTGTCAAAAATCTGTAAAGAGCTGGGCATTCACATGCCTAATAAACACAGGGCTGAAGATGATGCCTTGGCCACGTTGGAGCTATTTAAGATTTTAAGAGAAAAGGATAGTAAGAAGGATATAAGTGTACTTGGGCAGCGCACACAGGAAGGAAATTACATGCGGGACAAGCTGAGCGATTTGGCCCGTTCTATCAAAACCCAAAAGGGAATTTTTTATTTGCACGATAAGGATGGGAAGGTTCTTTATTTAGCGGCATCTGATAATATAAAGAGTGCCCTCAATAGAGTGTTTGTGGCCGATAGCAAGCGTGCTGATGACTTGCGAGAACGTGTACACTCGGTGCATGCTGAGGCTGTAGGCAACTGGCTTATTGGTCGTATCAAGCGTGAGCAGGAGCTGGAAAATACCCGGCCTCCTTTCAATCGAATTGCTGAAACACATCTGGAGCGAGGAATTTATATAGATAAGAGAGGGAAATCCCCAAAGTTAATTCAGCGTGACTTAAAAGACGCAGGCAAGAAAAAACCTTTGATCAAAAGCATCAATCAAAAGCTTACCTCGCGGGCACTGGCCATGTTTGGCCGCAATTTCAGAAAAGAAGAATCGCGACAGGTTATAATAGATTTGTTATCTGATTTCCCTGCAGAGGCTGTTTATTATGGTTCAGGTAGAACACGCACCGAATACTGTGCATTTATAGTAGAAGATGGCGATTTGGTTGGTTACTATTATTACAGTCTAAATGACCAAATAAGTCATGCAGAAAGACTGCACAAAAGCATGACGAGCATAAAGCCTAAAGAAGCTTATACCGAGCTTTTGAAGCTGGGTATACTGAGTGGCGAGTTTAAAAAGTTTAGTGCTGAGGTTGTGAGTGGTGACTAAATTGAGGTTTCAATAATCTCATTATATTCGTTTCTCTCAATTAAACTAACACATGAATTTGAACCTTAAAAAGCACTTGCTTTTACTCACAGCTACTCTCTTTTTTTCTCAGATTTCCTGGTCGCAAGATTTTTTCCCTCATGGTTTAGGAGTAGGAATTAATGGTGCGGTGGCAACCAACGGAAGCAATTTTGATGTTGACCATGAAGCTATTGGTCTGCACTTTGACCACCAAAGAAATTGGTCAAGATTTTTTGCTCTGCGAACCAGTATTGAATTCAATTACTTTCTCCCTGATAAAGATTCTTACAACCCCTCACATTCGATTGGACTGGTGAGGATAGAGAATGTTAGGCAACAACTAAATACTACTATCAGTGTGGAGCCGATGTTTTATTGGCGAACCAATGCAGCTTCATTTTATGTGGGGTTGGGGCTGATGGCCGGAGATCATACCGGTTTCACAAAAAGGGTAAATACGGCAACGGACGGCAGTGAAACTGTTTATAAAAGTAATGACAGCTATTTCATAACCGGAATTAAGCCTTCGATAGGTGTCACTTTTCATATGCGAGATAATTCAGATGATATCGATTTTCAGTTTTCGCAGAACCTATGGGGAGGTTTTGAAGATGTAATTGATGGCGAGCTATTTGAAAATGGGGAATACATGTATGTGCTTACAATTGCTTACCGTTTCAATTTTCTAAAAGGATGAAAAATCTTATTTCAATAGCAGCTCTACTGCTTGTGAGCTTCGCGGTCAAAGCTCAGGATTTTGAACCTTACACATCTTATGGTCCGCAAGTTACAGGTCGGATGATTGACGGTGGAAGAGGCTTTGACGCTGCCTTTCACATTGATAGAGCCGGGAAAAAGTGGTATGGAGTGGGAGCTGGTTTAGGTTTGAGTGCCAGGGGTGGAGGCAACCGCGATTTGTTATACTATGCGGTGCTTCCCGTAAGGCTTCAAATAAAATTAGGCATGCTTTGGCTAGAGCCAGGCTTGGAAAATCGACTCTTTTTAGGAATGAGTGATAAGTATGGTCAAAATAGAATTGACAAGGAAACTGTAAACATCTATCACCTGGCGGGAAATGTGGCACTTAGATTTAAATTATTCAGAGGCTTATCCATAAACGCTGGAATGTCCTTTGAAATAACTCCGGCAAGAGATGGTGATACAAATTATAAAGAGGCTACAACTTTTGTAGGTGTGAGGTATATGTTTAATCAGCCTTTTTAAGGCACCAACACGGGCTATTTTAAATTTGTATTATTGCTCTACTCAAAAACTAAAATCTAAACTTATGAAGAGTTTTCTATTCAGCTGTCTGTTTTCAATCATTTCACTAACCAGTTTTTCGCAAGCCGGAATTTACAGAACCTACAAAGACTTTTTGGAGGATCGTGTAATGGAAGAGTACGCAGAGTACGTTAAGACTTTCCATTCTTTCGGAAACTTCACGGTTACCTTCTTAGATAAAAATGGAGAAGAGATTAAGGTTAAGACTGAAAAGTACTGGGGGTACAGGCGTGAAGATGGTCTGCAATTTAGGATTATCGATGGAGGTGCTCCTTTTTGTATAGTAACCAGGGGAAAGCTTAATGCCTATGCCAACTTTAGAACTCACCTTAATGAAGATGGTGATTTGGTTTTTAGTTACGGCAGTTCTTATTCTCCAGGTTTTTCGCGGGGTGATAATGGTAAGTTGATTTTACTGACCAAGGGTAAGCTTAAAAAGGAAATAAAGAAAATTGGCAGTGAAGAAGACTTGAGCCTGTTAAAGGAAACTGGGAAATATCCAAGTGACCTAATGGTGTATATAAAGGAATTTAATGAGAGGTATGCAGCGAAAAGGGATCAAGCGAAAAAGTAATCTAGCTTATAGAAGTAATAAACCTCGCCATTTTTCACTAGCAGCGGTTACATCCAATAGAGCCTTGACAGTGGTTTTGACCCTGTCAATGGCTATAGGGTGATTGAATCTCTGTCAGGGTTTATAACCCCATTTCTAATGAAAAAAATCACCAATTTATGGAAGTATCTATTGGTGGTACTCGTGCTATGGTGGATTGTTGTTTTTACTTTTTCCAATACATTTAGCTCAATAGCAGAGGTAGTTAGCATGGCATTTACCTTTATTTTCATGTGTACCTATGCATTATATCGGTATGAGCTTTCTAAAATGATTAAAGCCAAAGATGACACGTTCTTTAATCAGTATTTAGGATCAGGAAGTATGAAAGGGATAGAGCTGGTGACAACAAGTATTTTTAAGGAGATTGGTTCTGATAAATTGAAAGGAGAAGAACGGAAAATGCTTTTGGGTTACAGGAATTCCTTGTATTTATTCTTTACAAATGTAATCTTTATGATTCTCTGCTTATTGTTGAGGTGAGTTAGGGTTAATAAACTAAAAACCCCACCAGTTTTCACTAGCAGGGCATATGTTATTTTAAGATTTAGACCTGACAGGTTTTCAAAACCTGTCAGGTCTTTTGTCTAATATCTATTGTCTAGCTTCTTAATCCTTTCAACTCCTTCACTACATTCTCTTCAATCCTCTTTTCAAGATCTGAAGAATCATGGCGGTTAAAAGTTTCGCCTGTGATTTGCTCATAAAGCTCCACATAGCGATCAGAAACGGAGGCAATATATTCTTCGGTCATTTCAGGAACTTGTTGTCCTTCCTTTCCCTGAAAGCCATTTTCGATAAGCCATTGGCGAACAAACTCCTTACTTAGCTGCTTTTGCTGAACACCGTTTTTTTGGTTTTCTTCATAGCCTTCAAGATAAAAATAGCGGCTGCTATCAGGTGTATGGATTTCGTCAATCAGTACGATGGTGCCATCTTCTGTTTTGCCAAATTCATATTTAGTATCTACTAAAATCAGTCCGCGCTCATTGGCGTACTCTTGTCCGCGGGCAAATAGCGCACGGGTATATTTTTCAAGCTGCACGTAATCCTCTTCAGAAACAATGCCTTGCTTTAAAATTTCTTCACGGCTAATATCTTCATCATGGTCACCTTGATCAGCTTTGGTACTTGGCGTAATGATAGGCTCAGGAAAAGCATCATGTTCTTTCATTCCCTCAGGAAGAGTAACTCCGCAAAGTACGCGCTCGCCAGATTTATAAGTTCTCCAGGCATGGCCTGTCAAAAATCCACGGATTACCATTTCCACTTTAAATGGATCGGCCATGTGTCCAATGGTAACCATAGGGTCTGGTGTAGATATTTTCCAGTTTGGCACGATCTCCGAAGTCATGTCCAAAAACTTATTGGCAACCTGGTTTAGTACTTGGCCCTTGCCGGGAATGCCTTCCGGAAGTACTACATCAAATGCAGAAATTCTGTCGCTGGCAATCATCACCAAAAGGTTGTTGTCAATAGTGTACACATCGCGCACTTTGCCACGATAAAACTTAGTTTGTCCCGGTAGGGTGAAGTTGGTTTCTTTTAAGGCGTTCATCTTATACCTTTTTAATTATTTAATGTCGCTTAGACATTTCCATTGTGTATAATGCCGATTTAGGTTTTAAGGAGTCCGAAGATTTGGGACGACAGTTAAAACCACAATCGGTATTAATCTTCGTCTTGGTATGCTCTGATAATATGTTTTACAAGATCATGGCGGATCACATCACGGTCATCCAGCATCACAAATTTTATCCCTTTTATATCCTGAAGTCGGCCCATGGCTTCTTTTAGTCCCGAGGCTTGCTTTCGCGGAAGGTCTATCTGCCCGGCATCACCCGTAATGATAAATTTGGCATCCGAACCCATGCGGGTAAGAAACATTTTCATTTGGCTGTGGGTGGTGTTTTGGGCTTCATCCAAAATCACAAAAGCCCGGTCCAAAGTGCGGCCACGCATAAATGCCAACGGTGCAATTTGGATAGTTCCGGTTTCCAAATAATAGGCTAGCTTCTCCGGAGGAATCATATCGCGCAAAGCATCATACAATGGCTGCATATACGGGTCTAATTTTTCCTTGAGGTCACCAGGAAGAAATCCTAAATTTTCACCAGCTTCTACGGCAGGGCGGGTCAGAATTATCTTTTTGATTTCTTTGGTTTTTAAAGCTCTTACGGCCAAAGCTACAGCAGTGTATGTTTTTCCTGTTCCGGCAGGGCCAATGGCAAAAAGCATGTCATTGTCTTTCATCGCTCGCACCATGGCTCGTTGATTTAGTGTGCGAGCTTTAATGGCGCTACCTGTAGTGCTGTATAGTATGGTGTCGTCCTCATTACTTTTATCATCAGCCACGGGCATTTCATCCTTAAGGATGCGCTCCAGTTGATTTATAGAAAGTGAGTTGTACCTATTGAGGTGCAAAATGATTTCCTCAATTTTTGACTCAAACTGATCAATGCGTTCCGGTTCACCATTTACCTTGAGGTTTAGGCCACGGCCAGTTATTTTTAGTTCTGGAAATTGTGCCTTGATGAGATTAAGGTACTTATTATTTGTACCGTAAATATCACGTGGGTCAGCATTCTCTATTACTATCGTTCTTTCTATCAAATTATTAAAAAACTATTAAGGTAAACCCTCGATTGAGGGTGTAAAATATTAATACTTTTGAGGCCACAAAGAAACAACATTTATAGGCACGCGTTGTTTCTTAATAGCTAAGATTAATGCCTCAATGCCAATAATTACGCTCACATCTGACTATGGGATTCTGGATCACTATCTGGCCTCGGTAAAGGGCGCTTTGCTTAGTGAGTCTCCAGACTTTACTTTGGTGGATGTTAGTCACACTATTGAGCCTGGTAATTTTTTTGAAGCAGC
Source organism: Bacteroidia bacterium (assembly GCA_030427285.1). Lineage (GTDB taxonomy): Bacteria > Bacteroidota > Bacteroidia > Flavobacteriales > Schleiferiaceae > Owenweeksia. Next base: position 3,868 of record JAUHWX010000021.1, on the reverse strand, counting down.
TTTTATCCTGCGCAATTGCTACGCCAGTTTTCCAAAAGGAACGGTTCATTTGGTAGCTTTTCAAGAAATATCAGAAAATGGCAAACTTTTGGCAGCCGAGATGGATGGCCAATTTTTTTTGATGGCCGATAACGGTTTGCTGCCCATGATTAACCCTGACCTTAAGATTAAGAAAACCATAGAGATAGACCTTCGGTCGGAGAAGTCATACTTTCCTGCCAAGGATATTTTGACCCGCGCAGCCAACCACTTGGCACGTGGTGGGTCTATAGATTTGCTAGGAAGGCAAGCGCGCGATATTGTGCAAAAAACTATTAGCCGCCCAATTATCAGCAATGATAAAAACTCAATTAAAGGATCGGTGGTGTACATTGATAATTTTGGAAACTTGATTAGCAATATTTCACAGAAGACTTTTAGAGAAGTAGGACAGGATAGAAGCTTTGAAATATTGCTGCCTCGAAGCCAAAGAATTTCCAAGTTGAGTGAATCTTACCACTCGGTTTCTTCAGGCAGCGTAATGGCTTTCTTTAATTCGCAAAACCTGCTGGAAATAGCGGTGCGCGATTCGCGAGGCAAAGTGTTTAATGGCGCCAATACCCTTTTGGGTATTGAGGTGCAAAATGTAATAACTATACAGTTTAAATGATTGTACGCATAGTAAAGATGACCTTTCAGCCTGAAAAGGTGAAAGACTTTTTAGAGAATTTTGATGCCAATAAAGCTAAGATTCGCGGATTTGAAGGTTGCGAACATTTGGAACTACTAAAGGAAGAAGGCCGTGAAGACGTGTACTTTACCTACAGTTACTGGCAAAATGTGGAGGCTCTGGAAAATTACCGACATTCGCAGCTCTTTAAAGGTGTTTGGAAATTTACCAAAACCTTGTTTGCCGATAAGCCACAAGCGTGGAGTGTACAATCAATAGATAAGCAATAGTATGGGGGCTTTAATGCTCAAAGAAATCAGGAGCTTTTTAAATTCAATTACCGGGTATTTGGTGATTGTAGTTTACTTGCTCATCAATAGTTTTTTACTCTGGCTTTTTCCCGGAGTATTCAATATTTTAGAAGGTAGCTATGCTAGTATAGACAATCTTTTTCTCATTTCTCCGTGGGTATTTATGTTCCTTATTCCGGCCATTACCATGCGCATGTTTGCAGATGAAAAAAAGGCAGGTACCATGGAGCTTCTGCTTACTCGTCCGGTAACGGATATGCAGATTGTGCTCGCGAAATTCAGTGCCGGATTTATTCTTGTGCTGTTTTCAATTTTACCCACCATCATATATTATATATCCGTTTATCAATTAGGTAACCCTATGGGCAATATTGATAGTGGTGGTGCTTTTGGCTCATACATTGGATTGCTATTTTTAGGAGCCAGCTATGTGAGTATTGGAGTTTTTTCATCATCACTAACGGAAAATCAGATTGTAGCCTTTTTGATAGGTGTATTTCTTTGCCTGGTTATGTACATTGGTTTTGACCAGATTTCTGCGCTAAATCTTTTTGGTAATGCGGATTTGTTTATCCTTTCATTAGGAATAAGTGAGCATTATACCTCTATGAGCAGAGGAGTACTTGATAGCCGCGATATGCTATATTTCATAAGTCTTATCGTTTTCTTTTCGTTGGCTACCCGATTGGTAATTCAAAGCAGAAAGTGGTGATGAAGAGCAGAAGAATAAAAGACATTATAAACTTCTTGGTAATCACGGCCATTCTTATTGTGCTGAATGTGATTGTAAGCCTCAAGTTTTTTAGAATTGATCTTACCACCGAAAATAGATTTAGCCTTTCGGATGCTACAATAGATTTGCTGGAAAGCTTTGACGATGTAATGTACATTAAGGTATATCTGGAAGGAGATTTTCCGGCAGATTTTCAACGGTTGCAGCGTGAGACTCGCCAGATGCTGGATGAGTTTAGAGCTTACAATAATAAGATCGAGTATGAATTTATAGACCCCACCGCTTCTGAAGATTCAAAGATTAATCAGGACGTATTTGAGCAGTTGCAGTACAAAGGGCTTAAGTATTATGAACTTCGGGTAAATGAAAAAGGCGGGAACAAAACTCAACGTGTTTTTCCTGGGGCACTGGTAACCTATGGAGAGAAGGAGGTGCCCGTTCAGTTACTTATCAATCAGCTGGGAGTAATGCCACAGGCTCAAGTGAATGCCTCGGTTCAAAATTTGGAATATACACTCGCCAATACCATTCGTGGTTTGGTTCGTCAGCGAAAACCGCTCATTGGTTTTCTTCAAGGGCACGATGAGTTAGATCTAAAATATGTTGCGGATTTTGCAAGAGTTTTAAGTGAAAACTACAGTGTAGATAAGTTTAATATCCGCAAGTTTAAATCAGACAGCACCGGGCAAGATCTTAGCATTCAGCAGCAGCAGCGTAGATTAAATCGCTTTGATGGATTAATCATCGCTAAGCCGCAAAGAGCTTTTAATGACCTGGACAAATTTCTGCTGGATCAATATCTTATGACAGGCGGTAAGGTACTATGGCTGGTAGATGCAATACATGCCAATATGGACAGTTTAAGCGAGCGCTCGCAATTTATTTCTTACCCTATTTATGATCGCCTCAATATTCAGGATATGTTATTTCGCTATGGTGTGCGAATAAATACAAACATTGTACAGGATCTGGTAGCGGGCGGTGTTGCAGATAGGCAGGGTATTTATCCATGGGTATATTTTCCTATGATTATGCCAAAGTCAAAAAACCCTATTACGAAAGATCTTAGTGGAATAAAGATGGAGTTTCCTTCTTCTATTGATACTATTATTGCAAAAGGAGTAAAGAAAACCTTTTTACTTAGAAGCTCAAAGTACTCTAATGTGGTGGCTACCCCACATATGGTAAGGCTACAAACATTATACGAGCCGCCTGCCGAAAACAGGTTTAAAGCTAAGGATGTTCCGTTGGCTGTTCTTTTAGAAGGTAAATTTGAATCAGCATTCAAAAACAGAATAAAGCCAAAATCAAATGGACAAGAAATGCCAAACGTGGTGGAGGAGAGTGTTTCTACTCAAATGTTGGTGGTGGCTGATGGTGATATTATCAAAAACCAGTTGAACATTGTAAATCCAAATATTCCAAAAGGCGCACCATTGCCACTTGGCTTTGATCAATTTACCCAAGCACAGTATGGCAATAAGGATTTTCTTTTGAACGCTGTTGACTACATGTTAGATGAATCAGGTCTTATCGATATTCGGTCTCGAGAGTTGAAAATTCGTCTGCTGGATGTAAATAGAATAAATAGTAACAAGTTGTTTTGGCAACTCTTAAATACCGTGGTGCCAATACTTTTAATATTCCTTTTTGGTGCAGTGTATATATTTTTAAGAAAAAGGAAATACGCATAACATGAAGAACAAGAATCTAATATACCTAGTAATCTTAATAGTGCTATTAGCCATTGCAGGATGGTTGATTACCAGCAAAAATGAAGGCGGCACGCTGGAGCGAAAGATGGATTATAACTTTACGATAAAGGATACTGCCGATATTGATAAAATTATAATAAAGGACAAAACTCCGGCAGAGGTTACACTCACACGCGAGGGTAAGGTGTGGATTTTAGATAATGAATACAGAGCTAGGCAAGGAGCTGTTAAAACACTTTTGAGCACTTTGTACAGAATGGAGCTCAAGAATTTCATTCCCGAAAAGATGAAGGAAATTGTACTCAAGCGAATGACGGTGTTCGGCAAAGAGGTACAGATTTATAAAAATGGAAAGCTTTTTAAAACCATTTATGTGGGAACTGAAACACCTGATGAAATGGGTACTTATATGATGATAAAAGGCTCAGACGCACCCTACGCTGTGCATATGCCAGGTTTT
>JAUHWX010000234.1 GCA_030427285.1 Bacteroidia bacterium | reverse complement strand
GTTTACCTATCCTCAACGAAACCATTCGCAACCTTTATTTTCACGTTACCATGTGGTTTTCCATGGTGATTTTGATGACTAGTTCTTTGGTGTACAGCATCAAGTATTTGCGCAATGGAGATTTACTTGCTGACCTCAAAGGAAAAGAATTGGCCATCACTGGTTTCTTTATGGCTTCATTAGGATTACTCACAGGAGCTGTTTGGGCAAAATTTACTTGGGGAACCTGGTGGACCAATGACCCAAAACTTAACGGTACTGCCGTAACCATGCTGATATATTTGGCCTACTTTGTGCTAAGAGGGTCGGTTGATGATCCGCAAAAAAGAGGGAGACTTTCGGCTGTGTACAACATATTTGCCTACGTAATGATGATTGTATTTATTGGTATCCTACCAAGGCTTACCGATAGCCTTCATCCTGGCAATGGCGGTAATCCTGGTTTTGGTGGCTATGACCTTGACGGAACCATGCGCATTGTGTTTTATCCGGCAATTATCGGGTGGACACTTGTTGGTTTATGGATTACCAGCTTGAAAATCAGATATCAAAAATTACTCTGGAAAAAAGATGTTTAAAATGTCAAAATATTGGTTAGGTTTTTGTGCTATGCTCTTTAGCGGAATGCTGGCTGCACAATCGCAAATGCCCGAAGTAGAAATGGCGGATGCCATGCGTGCAAATGGTAAAATATATGTAGTGGTAGCGGTGCTTTGCGTACTGTTTGTAGGAATTACGCTTTACCTCATCAGCATTGATCGCAAATTGAGAAAACTGGAAAAAGAAGCTTAAACATGAAACGTTCACACATTGCCATCATCGTAACTATTGCTGTAGCTATCGGAGCTATTATGGTTACAATTAATGATGCCTCCACTTACGTGGGATTTGCTAAAGCAGATGAAACTCCCGGCACTAAATATACCGTAATCGGCTACCTGGATAAAGAAGCACCAATGAATTACGATGCGCGTGCCAATAAGTTTGAGTTTACCGCCATTGATAAAGAAGGAAAAAAACGTACTGTGTTTTACTCACAGCCTAAGCCTCAAGATTTTGAACGCAGTGAAGAAATTACCATGAAGGGATATTCTACCGATAGCGCCTTTGTGGCTGAAGAAATTTTGATGAAGTGCCCTTCAAAATACAATGAGCAAAATGAGGTAGCCGGATATGGCACGTATTAGTTGAAAATGGTTAAAGGTTAAAAGTTGAAGGTTAATGTTTATTTCTAATTCAATTTACCTCTCGCATAATTTCAAAATTTGAATTTTCCGGTTTAGTGCTTGTTTAGAGTTTAGCATTTCGGATTTAGAATTTCCCCGCCCTTATATAATTTACATGGAGTACGTAGGAGAACATTTATTACCCGGTCAGTTAGGACGTCTTTTTGTGAGCCTGGCATTTGTTGGAGCCGTGGTAGCCGCCATCGCATATTATTTCTTTATCCAAAACAAGCAGAACTCTTTTAAGAAGCTAGCCCGTGTTAGTTTTTTGGTTCATGTGGGCTCTGTGTTTGGCATCGTTCTCACGCTCTTCTACCTCCTGCTTAGCCACTACTTTGAGTACGATTATGTGTGGAAACACTCCAGTATGGAACTTCCGTTCAAATATGTGTTTAGCGCCTTTTGGGAAGGTCAGGAAGGAAGTTTTATCCTTTGGCTTTTCTGGCATGCTGTATTAGGAACCATCCTAATGTTTACTGCCAAAAAGTGGGAAGCTCCTGCTATGATTGTGTTTGCGCTTGTGCAGGCATTTTTGGCCAGTATGATTTTAGGTATCTATCCTTTTGGTTTAAAAATAGGAAGCAGCCCATTTGTGCTTATGCGCAATGTGCCTGAAAACATTGGCCTACCGTGGACAGAAGTCTCAGATTATCTGCTGCGCTTCCCTGGTTTTATGGACGGTACAGGTCTCAACCCTCTGCTTCAAAATTATTGGATGACCATCCACCCGCCAACCCTGTTTTTGGGGTTTGCCTCTACCCTTGTGCCTTTCGCATTTGCTATGGCAGCCTTGTTCAACAAAGATTACAAAGGATGGGTAAAGCCTGCTATTCCGTGGGCTTATTTTAGTGTACTTATTTTAGGTGTTGGTATTTTGATGGGCGGAGCTTGGGCCTACGAAGCATTGAGCTTTGGTGGATTTTGGGCTTGGGATCCGGTAGAAAACTCATCCCTCGTTCCGTGGATTGTAATGGTAGGTGCGGCTCACCTTTTACTTATTGTAAAAAACAGAAAGACAGGACTGACCAGCGCTTTCTTCATGACCTTGCTGTCTTTCCTATTAATCTTGTACAGTACATTCTTAACCAGGAGCGGTGTTCTTGGGGATTCATCCGTTCATGCTTTTGTAGATTTAGGATTGAGCGGCCAGCTCCTTATTTACCTCCTATTCTTTATCGTTATCGCTTTCGGTATGTTCTTTTACAGATACAAAGGCATTCCAAAAAGTAAGAAAGACGATGAGTTGAGCTCTCGTGAATTCTGGATGTTTATTGGTAGCCTTGTGCTTTTGATTGCAGCTTTCCAGATTATCTTCAGTACTTCTATTCCTGTGATAAACCAGCTTATTGGCCCTGAAGGATTAGTACCTATGATGAGCGATCAGATGGCTCCACCATTGGATGCTATTGACCATTACAACAGCTTTCAGGTTCCTTTTTCTATTGTAATTACCTTGCTTATTGCTTTTGGTCAGTTTTTAAATTACCGCCATACTTCAGCCAAAAAATTCTGGAAAAACATCAGCCTTTCTATTTTGGTAGGCGCTGGTATTACTGCCCTTTTCGCTACAGCGTATGACTTTTGGCAAGAGCCACTTTACCTTATTCTTCTCTTTACAGGGATATTTGCCACGGTGAGCAACATCGATTATTGGTTGCGCATTGGTCGCGGAAATATGTCCATTGGAGGTGCAAGCATTGCTCACGTGGGGTTTGCGATGATTCTTATTGGCTCTTTGATTTCTAATGCCAAAAAAGAAGTAATTAGTGAGACCAATGTTTTTCTTTCTGAAGATTTACCATCAAATGAAAATGCACTACTTGAACTTGCTGATACGGTAAAGCTGGGGCAATACATGGCCATTTGGAATGGAATGCGTGATGAAGACAATAAGCAGTTTTATGATGTAACTTATTACAACCAAGAAGCCGATGGCAGCCTGAAAGAGACTTTTGCCTTGGAGCCTTTCCTGCAGATGAGCGACCAAATGGGGCCTACACCAAACCCCAGCACCAAGCATTATTGGGACAGGGATATTTATACCCACGTTACCTACTCTTCTTACTTAGAGCCACGCACTGATGACGGTTACTCTGGTGAAGTAGAAGCTGAGTTTAACCGTGGCGATACGGTAATTTATGAGCAGCACTTTATCATAATGGACAGCTTGCAGGTAAATGCGACCATGAATGAAGAAACTGGAGAAATGGCCTTCCTTAAGCTTACCGCTAAAATGCGCGTAATAAACGTACTTGGCGAAACCTATGAAGTGGCACCACAATACATTTTGGAAGGTAATATGCTTTCGCATGAAGATGTGTTAATGGAGCAGCAGGGTTTCAAAATCCGCTTTAGCGATGTAAACACTGAAAACAATAAAATCAAAATTACCCTTTGGACAAAAGTGCCGGAGGATGAAAAGCCTTTTATCGTAATGAAAGCCATCGTTTTCCCATTGATTAATTTACTTTGGGCAGGATGTATCCTAATGGCATTGGGTACGGGTATCGCTATTTGGCAGAGGGTGAAGAGGGAGAAGTAATTGACTTGTTAATTGGGCTGTTTTAGCGTTGTCCTCCTCTGGAGGAGGTGCTGAGGCACGAGGCGGAGGAGGACTTCGTAGGATTCGTCCACCCTCCCCCTACGGGTACTCCCGCCAGCGGGAGATATTGCTCCCGACTAAAATTTTCAAACTCCTTACTCCTTGTTCCCGACTCTAGCCTTCCTCTTCTTCCATGCCGTGCAATGATTATACACCCATGTGACAAGAACTCAACCCAGCACGGCAAAAATATCACCTCCTACCATGCCACCTATACCTATGGACATTGTTTCGCGTAAACCTATTTTGTCACTCATGATTTAAATTTTGTTGTCGAATTTAAGATTTTGGGAGACGTAAACTGGTTGAAAAGTTAATCAGACTCAAGTCTGAGGCACTCTCAGTGATTGTATATTTATGAATCTTAAAACTTTATATCACTAAATATATAAGATGAAAAAATGCATTTGGTGTAGCAGGAGTCAACCAACTGTAACATTCCAGAAACTCGCTCATACCGTTCCACAGTCATTAGGAGGTCAAAACATTTGTGAAAATGTTTGTGATGAATGCAACTCATATTTTGGAAATGTCCATGACAAACTTCCATCTATCGAAGTAGCGTTAAAAGAAACTTTCAATGTCAGTAGATTGATGTTTTTAGAGGTTCATAACCAAGTCGGTAAAAACAAAGCACTAGCCCGATTTAAGTCAATCTATTTCAAAGTTGATTTAGTTAAAAGAAAAGTTGAGCCAAAAGCAGCATATAAACTCAAAAAGAATTTTCAAGTAGATATTGCTAGACAGTTCAAAAGAGGAGTTTT
>JAUHWX010000233.1 GCA_030427285.1 Bacteroidia bacterium | reverse complement strand
TGGTAGCCTCAAAGGTGGCGGTTACTCTATCACTAAATCAGATTTTTGAAATGCACGCTTTTATTGTGTTTCTTACAATATTGGCCTATGCATCTATGGTGATGGTAGGAAAGCGTGATTTTGATAAAATTGGTTTTGCATTTGCAGGGCTGGTTTTAATAAAAATGATGGTAAGCTTTGCTTTTCTATACCCTTTTCTCAAGTCTCCAATATATGAAGTGAAGGAAGTGGTTTTCAATTTTTTCGCGGTGTATCTATTGTTTGTGTTCTTCGAAGCACGTGAGGCCTACCTGCTAATTCAGAAAGGTCCCTTCTCGCCTCAATAGCAAAAGGGGAAAGTTTTCCTTTTTTTTCCACTATTCTTTCAGAATTTTATCTCTACATTTGCCCCGATTTTTAAAAAGGCTAAGTTGACACTTTATACAATGAGTAAATATTTAAAACTCAGTTCTTTAGCAGTTTTCATGCTGTTGTTAGGGTTCTCAAGTAACTTGCAAGCGCAAGACGAAAATGGGCACAATCACGATGAACATGCTACCGAAGAAGCCCATATGGATGACTCGCCCCTAAGCGATCACGCTGAAGGAATTGAAGAGGCACAGGCAGAAGACGAAGCTTATGACCCTACACCTGTGGTGATGCACCACATTAAAGATTCTCACGGTTTTCACGTTGTGGGGGATCTTTCGGTTTCGCTTCCGGTAATCCTTTGGACAGACAATGGCTTAGTAACTTTTATGTCATCGGCTTTTCATCATGATGTAGAAGGTCACCACATTGTAGAAGCCAGTGGAATGCGTTTTGTAAATGTGCATGAAGATATTTACCAACTTAATGATGGAGCTGAAGCTGTAGAGTTTGATGCAGATCACCACCCGGTAAATGCTTCTAAGCCTTTAGATTTTTCTATTACTAAAAACGTATTTACCCTGTTATTGGCTAGTCTTATTCTTTGTCTAATCTTTATGACAGTGGCTAGCAAGTATAAAAAAGGACATTCAGTACCAAAAGGATTAGCTTCATTTATGGAGCCTCTTGTAGTATTTGTAAGAGATGATATTGCTGAGCCAAACATTGGTAAAAAGTATGAGCGCTATATGCCATTACTACTTACTATGTTCTTCCTTATTTGGATTCTTAACCTTATTGGTTTGGTGCCATTCTTCCCGGGAAGTGCCAACATGAGTGGAAACATTGCCTTTACTATGTCATTGGCTGTAATTACATTGTTGGTAACCAACTTCAGTGGAAACAAAGGATACTGGAAGCACATTTTGCTACCACCAGTACCAAAAGCACTTTGGATTATCATGATTCCTGTGGAGATTATCGGTATCCTTACAAAGCCTTTCGCTCTTATGATTCGTTTGTTTGCAAACATTACTGCAGGCCACATTATCGTATTGAGTCTTATCTCACTTATTTTCATATTTAAAACTCCGGCTATGGGAGCCGTTTCGGTGCCATTTGCATTGTTTATCTCAGTGTTGGAATTGTTGGTGGCTGCTTTGCAAGCCTATATTTTTACGATGCTCACCGCGCTATTTATCGGTACTGCCGTAGCGGAAGATCATCATTAATAAATTGAGTGTATTGTTTAATAATAAATCCTGATTAATTATGAGTTTTGCTGCAATTGGAGCTGGTTTAGCTGTTATCGGTGCTGGTATTGGTATCGGTCAAGTAGGTGGTCGTGCAATGGATGGTATTGCCCGTCAGCCAGAAGCTAGTGGAAAAATCCAGACTGCGATGATTATTGCTGCTGCATTGGTAGAGGGTGTTGCCCTTTTCGGTGTTGTAGTAGCTTTGATTTCGTAATCATTTGGAACAGAAAAAGAAGAGCTTACCAACGGTTGGTTGGTAGGCTCTTTTTCACAATCAATCAAGAGATTAGAACAAATTAAATAGTTTAGACAAATGGATTTAGTTACACCGGAAATTGGCCTTATTTTTTGGACCACCGTTACTTTCGTTATCCTTCTTTTCCTTTTGGCAAAGTTTGCCTGGAAACCAATCCTTAAAGCAGTAAAAGATCGTGAAGCTTCTATTGAGGATGCTTTGAAATCAGCTGACAAGGCTCGTGAGGAAATGCAAAAGCTTAAGTCTGATAATGAGCAAATCCTTCGTGATGCAAGAGCTGAGAGAGATGGCATTTTGAAAGATGCCCGTGAGATTAGCGAAAAAATGGTAGCTGACGCAAAAGCAAAAGCTACTGCTGAAGGTAATAAGGTGATTGAGCAAGCTCGTGAGCAAATCGAAAACCAAAAAATGGCGGCTATCACCGATTTGAAAAATCAGGTAGCTAAAATGTCAATTGATATTGCTGAAAAAGTAATTCGTAAAGAGCTTTCAGATAAAGCAAACCAGGAAGCACTTGTAGGTGAGCAATTGAAAGATTTCAAATTAAACTAAGGCGCACCTGATGATAGTAACCGCATTAAATCGCAGATACGCAAAGTCACTTCTTGATCTTTCTATCGAGCAAAATAAGCTTGAGGAAAGTATGAAGGATATGGACTATGTAATGAAGGTTATTGCTTCTTCAAGAGATTTACGTGTATTGTTGAAGAGCCCAATTGTGAATGCTGATAAAAAGGAAGCTATTCTTGTCAACTTGTTTCAAGGAAAGATAAGTGATCTTACCTTCAAGTTTATCAACATCATTTTGAGCAAAGGGCGTGAGTCTCAGCTTGAAGGTATTGCACACGGCTTTTTGAACCTTTACCGCAAAAATAAAGGTATTGAAGAGGCAGTAGTAACAAGTGCAGTACAATTGAGCGAAGCACAGCGCAATGATATCCGCGAAAAGCTGAAAGGCATTACCGGAAACTCTATAGAAATTAAAGAGATGATAGATCCATCAATTATTGGTGGTGTTAAAATCAGAGTTGGAGACAAGCAATACAACGGTAGCATCGCTTACCAGCTTGACCAGCTTAAGAGACAATTTGAGTCTAACCAGTATATAGCAGATTTTTAAATAACCATTCATAAAGGTTAATCGAGATGGCAGATGTAAACCCAGCTGAAGTATCAGCAATTTTAAGACAACAACTTGCAGGATTCAAATCTGAATCTGAGCTAGAAGAAGTAGGAACTGTATTGCAAGTAGGTGACGGTATTGCCCGCGCCTATGGTTTGGGCAAAGCTCAAGCCGGTGAATTGGTTGAATTTGAAAGTGGACTAAGAGGAATTGTACTTAACCTTGAAGAGGATAACGTAGGTATCGTACTGTTAGGCCCAGCAGATAATATTAAAGAAGGTTCTACCGTAAAACGTACTGACCGTATCGCATCTCTTAAAGTAGGTGAAGGTATGCTAGGCCGTGTGGTAGATACTCTTGGTAACCCTATTGATGGTAAAGGACCAATCCAAGGCGAAACATTTGAAATGCCACTTGAGCGTAAAGCTCCTGGTGTTATCTACCGTCAGCCGGTAACTGAGCCACTTCAAACGGGTATCAAAGCGATTGACTCTATGATTCCTGTAGGAAGAGGTCAGCGTGAGTTGATTATTGGTGACCGTCAAACTGGTAAGTCTACCGTGGCGATTGATACCATCATCAACCAAAAAGAATTTTACGATAAGGGAGAGCCTGTATTCTGTATTTATGTGGCTATTGGCCAAAAAGGATCTACAGTTGCGGGTATTGCTAAAACCCTTGAAGATAAAGGAGCAATGGCGTATACAGTGATCGTGGCAGCAAACGCTGCTGATCCTGCACCAATGCAGTTTTACGCACCATTTGCTGGAGCTGCTATCGGTGAGTACTTCCGTGATACTGGTCGTCCTGCCTTGATCGTATTTGATGACTTGTCTAAGCAAGCTGTTGCATACCGTGAGGTATCTCTACTATTGAGACGTCCTCCAGGTCGTGAGGCTTACCCTGGTGATGTATTTTACCTACACAGCCGCTTATTGGAGCGTGCCGCTAAGGTGATTAATGACGATGAAATCGCATCTCAGATGAACGATCTTCCAGAGTCATTGAAAGGAAAAGTAAAAGGTGGTGGTTCACTTACCGCTCTTCCAATTATCGAAACTCAGGCAGGTGATGTATCAGCATATATTCCTACCAACGTAATTTCGATTACTGACGGACAGATCTTCCTGGAGTCTGACTTGTTCCTATCAGGTGTACGTCCTGCAATTAACGTAGGTATTTCGGTATCACGTGTGGGAGGTAATGCTCAGATTAAGTCAATGAAGAAAGTAGCAGGAACCCTTAAGCTTGATCAAGCTCAGTACCGTGAGCTGGAAGCATTTGCCAAGTTTGGTTCTGACCTTGATGCTGCCACTATGGGGGTAATCAACAAAGGAAAGCGCAACGTGGAAATTCTTAAGCAAGGTGTAAATAGCCCTGTGTCTGTAGAAAAGCAAATTGCTATCATTTATGCGGGTACCAAAGGATTGCTTAACAATGTTCCTGTAGAAAAAGTGAAAGCTTTCGAAACTGAGTATATCAGCTTTTTGGAAAACAAGCACCAAGATATTTTGGATACTTTGAGAGCTGGAAAACTTACCGATGAAGTTACTGATGTATTGACGAAAGTAGCTAAGGAATTATCAGCGAATTATTAGTAGGAAATTAGTAAGGAATAAGGAG
>JAUHWX010000020.1 GCA_030427285.1 Bacteroidia bacterium | reverse complement strand
TATTCCCACCATGTCTTTTCCAGAAAGAATCATCGAAAAAGCTTCCTCCTGAATAGGGGTTGGCTTTTCAAATCCTAGGTCGGCAATTCCATTACGTAAAGGGGTGGAGAGCTTGAACTTCTCAAAATGATCCATGGGTGCAAATATTTCTGCGAAAGTACAGCTTTTGCAATGTAATCAATACGTACAGGCACTTCCCGAATGTTTCACGTATGATAAACACTCTTAAAAAAGAGGAAGAGCGATTTGCCTCATGGGCTTACATTATGCCAATCGCAATATTCATGATATCAAAACTTTAAACATAGGTGAGAAAACAAACTAACTAATTTATCAGGTTAAGTAATTAACCAATCAACGAGAATAATGTACTTATGCAAGTAATAGCGCGGGCAAATACCTCAATTTGTTACTTTAGCCACAAATGAGAATATCATGAAAAAATTTATACTTTTTATAGCCCTTGCGTGCATTTCGCAAGCTTGTGTAACCGGTGTTGAGGGAAATGGAATCGTAAAAAAGGAAACCCGTGAAGCCGCTCCTTTTGACAAAATAGAAGTTAGCGGTGCCTTTGATATTTTTATTCGTCCTGGAAACTATGCTGCGGTTACCATCAACACCGATGAAAATTTACTAGAGTATATTGAGACGTACGTAAAGGGTGGTGAGCTTCATATATCCAGTACCAAAAAACTTGGGCACTATGAAAAGCTTGAAGTATACCTTACCATGAAGGAGTTTAATGCTGCTAGCGTCAGTGGTGCGTGTGAAATTCATTCTAACGGAATGCTCACGGGAAAAGATGTAGAGTTTGACCTTAGCGGAGCAGTAGAGTTAGATTTGGAATTGGAGTGTAATGATTTGGAGGCTGATATGAGTGGAGCATGCGAGCTTACACTAAAAGGAATGGCTAAAACTGCCAGCTTTGAAATATCAGGAGCAGGGGAAGTGAATGCCGAAGATTTTGAAACCGAAGAGTGCAAAATTGATATGTCTGGTGCTGGTGAGGCTCGGATATTTGTTACTAAGAAACTTGACATAGATATTTCCGGTGCAGCCGAAATTTACTACAAAGGAAACCCTGGAGAAATAAACCGTGATGTTTCTGGAGCTGCCACCATCAAACCCCTTTAAAACTCAATAAAATTATGAGCTTAGAGCAAGAAGTATTGCAAAGAGCAAAAGCTTGGACTACCGAAACCTATAGCATACAAACCCGATCTCGCGTAAAAGATCTTATAAATGAGGGTGGAGATGCCTTAATAGACGCCTTTTATAAAGACCTGGATTTTGGTACAGGCGGGCTTAGAGGAATTATGGGTGTTGGCACCAACAGAATCAACAAGTATACCTTGGGAATGGCTACTCAGGGCTTAAGCAATTATTTGCTTAAGCAGTTTCCTGATGAGGAAATAAGTGTAGCAATAGCTCACGACAGCCGCAATAACTCCAAAGAGTTTTCGCATAAGGTGGCTCAAGTTTTGGCTGCCCATGATATCAAAGTTTACCTTTTTGAAGACCTACGACCAACACCAGAACTTTCATTTGCCATAAGACATTTAGGCTGCAAAAGTGGTATTGTGATTACAGCATCACACAACCCGCCTGAGTATAATGGCTACAAAGTGTATTGGGATGATGGTGGACAACTTGTACCTCCTCATGACAAAGGTGTGATTGAGGAAGTACGAAAGGTGAATCCTGAAGATGTGAAATTTGCCGAAAATTCACCACTTATTTTTTCCATTGGCAAAGAAGTAGATGAAGCCTACATAAAAGAAATTCAAAAGCAATGTTTTGGTGATGATGGTAAAGACAAACTGAAAATTGTTTTCACCAGTATCCATGGAACAAGTATCACCTCCATGCCTCATGCCATGGCACTGTGTGGATTTACCGATTTTCATATTGTAGATGCCCAAAGTACGCCTGATGGTAATTTCCCAACTGTAAAATCACCAAACCCAGAGGAAGCGGCCGCGCTAAAAATGGCGGTGGATATGGCCGAAAAAATAGGTGCGGATTTGGTTATTGGTACCGACCCAGATGCTGACCGCGTGGGCATCGCTGTTCGTGATTTGAATGGAGATATGGCGCTAATAAATGGTAATCAAGCTGCTTCGGTGCTTATCTATTACCTTTTGGAAAGATGGAAAGAAAACAATCGCCTTACAGGAAATGAGTTTGTGGCCAAAACTATTGTAACCACAGATCTTATTGACAAAATTGCAGAACACTATAAAGTAGATTGTCCTAACTGCCTTACTGGTTTTAAATGGATAGCCGATATAATTCGCAGGAACCCGGAGAAGACCTTTATAGGGGGTGGCGAAGAAAGTTACGGTTATATGATTGGTGATTTTGTGCGCGATAAAGATGCTATTGCCAGCGGAGTACTTTTGGCAGAAGCTGCAGCTTGGGCTAAGTCCAGAGGTTCGTCTTTCTACGAAATGCTCATTGAGGTTTACCACAAGTTTGGTTTCTATCAAGAGGATTTGATTTCACTCACTAAAAAGGGAATGAAAGGTTCTGAGGAAATCATACAAATGATGAAAGAATTTAGAGCTAATACACCAAAAGAAATAGGAGGGGAACTTGTGGTGAAAATGCTTGATTATGAGAGCTCAACTTCAAATGACATGGCTACCGGTGCTATTGAGAGTATTGATTTACCGAAAAGTAACGTAATACAGTTTATTACGGATAAGGGAAGCAAAATTACAGCACGACCATCGGGTACCGAGCCTAAAATTAAGTTTTATATAAGTGTAAATCAAAAGCTTGACAGGGTTGAAGATTACCAAAGTGTAAAAGAAATTTTAGAAAGCAAGATTTCAAACATTAAGAAATCTCTGGGATTATAAAATCATAAAAATAAGAGACTTTGGGACGTATTACATTTTGGTGGCTTTTTGCTATTTTAATGATCATATATATCATTGGTCTACCCATTGATATTATGGATGTAGATTCGGCACAATACGCTTCTATAAGCCGCGAAATGACAGAAAGCGGGAACTACCTTCACGTGACTAACTATGGTAGAGATTACTTGGATAAGCCTCCACTTCTTTTTTGGGTTACCTCATTGTTTTTCAATATTTTCGGCTACGCCAACTGGAGTTTTAAAATAGGTTCTTTTCTATTCACTTTACTTGGTGTTTTTAGTACTTTTCGCTTAGGCAAACTACTGTACAGCGAGCGAGTTGGAAGACTCTCTGCAATCATCCTTTTTAGCAGTCAATCATTCTTTTTATTTAATAATGATGTACGCACGGACACCATACTAACTTCAGCCGTAGTGTTTGCCATTTGGCAAATAATGGAATGGCTTTACAGCCATAAATGGAAATGGATAATTGGTGCAGCTGTAGGCATTGCCTGCGCTATGATGGCCAAGGGCCCAATTGGAATTATGGTTCCGGTACTAGCCGTAGGCAGCTGGATTGTTGGCACCGGGCGCTGGCGAGATGTATTTAGGTGGCAATATTTAGTAATACTATTTTTAGTAGCCCTGTTTTTAGCCCCAATGCTGTATGGACTTTATACTCAGTTTGATATTCATCCGGAAAAGGAAGTCCCAATGGTGACACCTAATGGACTTAGCAATGAGCGTAATGTTTCTGGCCTTAAATTTTATTTGTGGACACAGAGTTTCGGACGTATCACAGGAGAAAATGTTTGGGAAAACGGAGCCGGGAAATTTTTCTTTGTACATAATTTTCTATGGTCATTTTTACCATGGGCACTCATGTTTGTTGTCGCTTTTTTTGGCAGAATTATTTCAGTCTTTAAAGCAACGAAGGACAAAAGCCAAATGCCTGAACTTCTTACTTTGGGTGGGTTTGTTCTTCCCTTTATTGCACTTTCAATGTCATCCTACAAACTGCCGCATTACATATTTGTGATATATCCTTTGGCGGCTATTCTTTTAGCATCTTGGTGGGATGAGATTTGGGAAAAGGAAATTAAGTCCTTAAAGGTTACTTCTGTAATTTTTCAATGCCTGATAGGTATCGTAACTCTCGCTGCGATAGGACTAATCTACTTTTGGGTTTTCCCTAATAATAGCTGGCTGCCAGCTATAGTTTCCGCCATTTTTCTCTTAGTAGCTTTTTATTTTTTACTAAATACTTTTAGGCGCAAGCAAAATCTTATAGTTGGTTCTGTTCTGTTTTCCATAGCCGCCAATTTAGCTATGAATGTCTGGTTTTATCCTAACATTATGAAATACCAGCCAGGCAGCAGCACGGCATTTGCAGTAAAGGAATTAAATCTTGATACAGACAAATTGTATAGCTATGGCTTTACAGCTTACAGCTATTACTATTATAGTGGAGAACTTCCAAAAAACACCAATAGATTTAAACTAGCGATGAGTGTTTATGAGCAAGGTGAGGTATATGTAGTAACACGCAGCGAAGCCTTTTCTAAAATGGATAACGACTTTACATTTCAGGTATTGAAGAAAATTGAAGGCTATCCAGTAACTCTGCTTAGCATGAAGTTTTTGAACCCCAAGACGAGAGATGAAAGTTTGAGGGATGTGTATATTCTCAGGGTAACAGGTTTTAAAGAGAACAGTAAGTTTGCAGAAATGGCTGCACAAAAAAAAGCATCAAAATGAAAAGAGTGATTTTAGGTTTACTACCATTTTTGGTATTGGCCTGCAGCGAACCTATGGACTCCACAAAAGTGGATAATGTGCCCTATAGCGGAGTTTGGCGTGGAGTGATTGCGTTAAACGACAGTGTAAACTTACCGTTTAATTTTGAGCTGGAAACTGCGGAAGATAGTAGTATGACACTTTTTATATTTAACGGAGATGAAGAAATTGAAACCTCTGTAAGTCGTCTTGGTAAAGATTCTATCAAAATAGAAATGCCGGTTTTTGCAAACTATATAGTTGCAAAATTAGGTAATGACAAGTTGGAAGGGATGTATATAAACCCCGATGCTGATGATTATGAATTAAACTTTTGGGCAACTTATGGTGATTCTGCAAGATTTGAAATTACAGAGCCAAAATGCTGCGACATAAACGAGAAGTGGGCCGTAAAATTTAATCCCGAAACTAATAATGAAAGTCCGGCTATAGCTTACCTTGAGCAGTTTGGAAAAATGGTGAAAGGCACATTTACAACCGAAACAGGAGATTATCGTTATCTCCAAGGAGTTTTGAGTGGAGATCATCTTCAGCTATCTGCCTTTGATGGTGCTCATCTTTTTCTATTTGATGCAAAGGTAATGGGACAAACTATTGAAGGTTTGTTTTACTCAGGTCGTAGTGGCATAAAAACCTGGAAGGCTTATCGCGATGATGATTTTGAGTTGCGTAATGCTGATTCTTTAACTTACTTAAAAGAAGGTTATTCCAAAGTTGATTTTAGCTTTAATGACCTTGAGGGAAAACCTGTTTCACTTAGTGACCCGAGGTATGATGGAAAGCCAGTAATTGTACAGATAATGGGAAGTTGGTGCCCAAATTGCATGGACGAAACACGCTATTTAAGTCAAGTTTATGATCAATATCATCACGAGGGGCTGGAGATAATAGGCTTAACCTTTGAACGCGCTAAAAACAAGGAAATGGCTTTGATAAGAGCTAATAAGATGGTGAATGACCTTAGTATAGAATATCCTGTACTTTTGGCTGGTGCTACAAAAGATGATAATGCTGCGGAACTTTTACCCATGCTAAATCACATTATGAGTTTCCCCACAGCCATTTATTTGAATGCAGATCATACTGTGAGAAAAATACATACTGGATTTTCAGGACCTGGAACTCCACTGTATGAAGATTTTACAGCGAAAGATCAAACTGTGATTGAAGAAATATTGAAGACTCAGGAAGGAGAGTAGAAAACATTAACAGACAATTAGATAAATTATAGATGATGAATTTTATATCAGTAATAGGAGCAGGAACAATGGGTAACGGCATTGCTCATGTTTTTGCACAACACGGACATAAGGTAAACCTTATTGACCTTTCGCCTGAAAGCTTAAAAAAGGGAATGGCCACCATTACTAAAAACCTGGATCGTCAGGTATCTAAGGGGCTTATTGATGAAGATAAGAAGAAAGAAACCCTTGAAAACATCACAACCTATACAGCTATTGCAGAAGGTGTAAAGAGTGTAGATTTGGTAGTAGAAGCTGCAACAGAAAACGTAGACCTTAAGCTAAAAATCTTTGCTCAACTGGATGAGATTTGTGATGAAAACACAATTTTAGCAACTAATACATCATCAATTTCTATTACTAAAATTGCAGCAGCTACCCAGCGCCCTGATAAGGTAATAGGCATGCACTTTATGAATCCAGTGCCGGTAATGAAGCTTGTGGAGATTATCCGTGGTTATGCTACTTCTGATGTAACTACTGCCAATATTGTTGCACTATCAAAAGGATTAGGTAAAGTACCTACCGAGTGTAATGATTACCCTGGCTTTGTGGCCAATCGTATTTTGATGCCTATGATTAATGAGGCTATTATTTCATTACACGAAGGTGTAGCGGGCGTTGAAGAAATTGACACCATTATGAAATTAGGAATGGCACATCCAATGGGACCATTGCAATTGGCTGATTTTATTGGCTTGGACGTTTGTCTTAGTATTATGAATGTATTGTACCAAGGTCTTGGCAATCCTAAGTATGCTCCATGTCCACTTTTGGTAAATATGGTAATGGCCGGTAAGCTTGGAGTAAAGTCAGGAGAAGGATTTTATGACTATTCTGAAGGACCTAAAAACGCAAAAGTTTCTGCTTCTTTTAAATAAGGAAGGGCAGGGGTATATAACTGAAAGGAGGTCAATTAGACCTCCTTTTTCATTTTGTGACTTTTGTCACATTTTAGGACAATCAAGTCCTTTAACTTTGCTATCACTAAATAGAAGCCCTCAATACTATCGGCTTTCTGACAATTGGCATCTACAACAGTACCGAACTTTGTGTTCAAAATAAGAATTATCGAATATGGATATAATAAAAAAAGCAAAAGAAAACTCAATGAGCTATGCTGAGTACAGAGAGCTAATTGATAGGCTTAGAGCCAATAATAAAACTACAGGGGATAATCACAGCGAGGATATGCTAAACTATACCGACCTGAATATTGCCCGTATGAACAAGTGGGATAAGCGTTTTGCGCTTGATGCTGACGTACATGCGCTCATCAATAATATTGAGAAAAAAGAAACTTGGATAGTACTTACTGAAGCTTGGTGCGGTGATGCGGCACATTCAGTTCCTGTAATAGCAAAGGTGGCTGAAGGCACTTCTAAAATTGACCTTCATTTGGTGCTTCGCGATGAAAACCTGGAACTCATGGATAAGTATCTTACTAACGGTGGCAGAAGTATTCCTAAACTAATTCGATTTGATACAGAGACTGGAGAGGAGCTTTCTACCTGGGGGCCTCGACCAAAAGAGGCTCAAGATCTCTTCGCAAGAATGAAAGAGGAAGGGTTTGAAAAAGCCGACATCAATAAAGATTTGCAACTATGGTATGCGCGTAATAGTGGAAAAGCGATTGAGCAGGAGCTTGCACAGATGTTGTCTTATGAGCTTACTTGAGCTTAATCTGTTTTTGGAAAATTACGATTTATAGAAGCTTGGTGGCTTTTGTACATATTTTCAAAGGTGTGCTGGAGGTGTTCTAAAAAGTACTCATCCAGCCACTTTCTTATACCATCCAATCCATCTACATACTCTTTGTGTAGCTTATAGCATTGCTTCATTGGGCCGGCCTCAATTTCTATATAAAAATGGCGTTCTAACGTATAGGCTACAATCTTAAAAGTAGAGTGAGGAATAGTTCCTAATACACGCATAATCAGCTATTTTTAGTTTTATAAATAGGCATAAAAAAAGGCAGCCTTTTTTAGGCTGCCTTCTGTAGCGAGAGGGGGAATTGAACCCCCGACCTCAGGGTTATGAATCCTGCGCTCTAACCATCTGAGCTACCTCGCCATCACTAAGATTACCACTGCTTAAAAGTGGTCTCTTTTATTTTTCGGGCTGCAAATATACTGTTTTATCTATTTAAGCAAAGTGAATGAAGAAAAATATTAGGTGTTGGTCGATAGTAAATTTTTATATATTGCAAAGCTCAGAAACGATACTAATCAAGCAATGACAGAAGAAAAAATAAAGTACGAATTGGAATTTCCCGTAAAGGCATCTCCACATATGTTGTTTCCATTTTTGAGCACCCCAAGTGGACTTAGTGAGTGGTTTTGTGATGATGTAAATTCTCGTGGAGAAAAGTATACTTTCATATGGGATGGTGATGAGCGCGTGGCTTATATGATCGGTAAGAAAACTGAAAAATATATTCGTTTTCGCTGGGAAGAAGATCATGAAGAAGACAACAAATATTATTTTGAGTTCAAAATAGTAGTAGACGAATTAACCAATGATACAGCGCTAATGGTTATTGATCATAGTGATAAAGACGAAGTAGAGGAAGATAAATTACTTTGGGAAAGCCAGGTTCACGAGCTTTTTCATACTATCGGTGCGTAAACATTAAATCAGTATTAAACTTAAAATCCCGATTAGCTTGATCAAGCTAATCGGGATTTTTTTTGGTTTCAGATCTCCAACTTTGATTCCGATAAACTTAAACACACGGCTGCTTTAAATTTATTTAAAAGTGAGGCTTTTCTAAGGTGTGGAAAAGCAAAAAAACGGCTTCATCAGGCAGTAGCTAGTGTTAAATAAATTTTCTGTGAATAAATAAAACTGGTACATACTTCTTGTTAGATTTTTATTTTCAATGCATTAACTATTCGTGCATAGTATATTTATAAGATATTTCCTACTGAATTTGGACGTAATATTTTTGTAGTTTCAGCCAATTACGAACACATAGTTTTAATGGGGAAATTTTTTACAACAGTAGTATTTCTGCTTTGCTTAGGTGGCCTGCACGCCCAAGTAATAAAAGGGAGCATTTTTGATGAGAAATCCAATGAGCCTATTATTGGCGCCAATGTTTTAATCAAAGGTACGTCTCAAGGCACCACCACAGATTTTGATGGTAATTTTAGACTTGATGCAAAAGGAGCAACATTCCCACTTACAATACAGATCACATTTATTGGTTATCAAGCAAAGGACATAACAGTTTCAAATGCTAATTCTCCGGTTAGTGTAAAGCTTACTGAAGACAGCGAAATGCTTGGAGAGGTAAGTATCGTTGAACAAAGGTTGAGCGCAAAACAAAGAGAAAGCGCACTCACCGTGGAGGCTATGGATGCTTTGGCAATTAAAGAAACTCCAGCTGTAAGTTTCTATGATGGTCTTGGAAACTTAAAGGGCGTGGATCTTACATCGGCTAGTATTGGTTTTAAGGTGATTAATACCCGTGGGTTTAATAGTACATCTCCTGTGCGATCGCTTCAAATTATTGATGGTGTAGATAACCAAGCCCCCGGGCTTAACTTTTCTCTGGGTAATTTCCTGGGTGCTTCAGAATTAGATATTCAAAATGTAGACATTATAGCTGGTGCAAGTACTGCGTTTTACGGTCCCGGTGCTTTCAATGGCGTAATTAGTATGACCACGAAAAATCCATTTGATTACCAGGGAATAAGTGCCAGCGTGAAAGTAGGGGAGCGAAATCTTGTAGAAACGGCAGTGCGGTATGCTGAAGCATTCAAGGTGTTTGGAAAAGACTATGACAATTTTGCATTTAAGATTAACCTCTATTATTTAAGAGCCGATGATTGGGAGGCCGATAACTTAGATCCAACAGATCAAAGTGATGAGGGTATCAATAACCCCGGGGGATATGATGCCATTAATAGGTATGGGGATGAAACTAAGTTTGATGATGGTGGGGATATTAGAACCTATCCCGGTCTTGGTAATTTTTACAGAACAGGCATTGAGGAGAAGGAATTGGTAGATTATGACACCCGAAACCTAAAGTTAGGAACATCGCTCCATTACCGCATTAAGAAAGATTTAGAGCTTATTTATGCTTTTAACTTTGGCTACGGAACCACAGTGTATCAAGGCGATAATCGCTACAGTCTAAAAGACATTCAGTTTTACCAAAACAGAATAGAACTTGCAAAAAAAGATAAATGGTTTGTACGAGCTTACTCTACAAATGAAGATGCAGGAAATTCATATGACGCCTACTTTACAGCACTGCAAATGCAAAATGCCTACGTAGACGAAGGCGTATGGGGCAGTACCTACAGAAATTACTGGAGTTTCATTGGGTCACCAGAAATTCAGAAGTTACCCGGGTATCCAAGTCCAAGTTTACCCCGAGATGAGTTTGAAAAACAACTCAACATTGTACTAGAGCAAAATGCCTCATTAGTGCGAGGTTTGCACGACCAAACAAGGGAAACTGTAAATTTAACCTATGGTCCTGAAGACGCATTGACCCCAGGAAGCCCCGCTTTTGATTCATTATTTACATACATCACCGAACGGTCATTTAGTGATGGCGGGTCTAAGTTTATTGATCGATCTGCTCTTTATCACGTTCAGGGACAATACAATTTTGACCCCACCAAAATTGGAGATTTTAAAGTTGGTGGAAATGGTCGTCTCTATCGTCCCAATTCGGAAGGAACTATTTTTAGAGATACAGCAGGACAAACTATCTCAAACTATGAATTTGGTGCATTTGGTGGATGGGAGAAAAAGTTTGGGGAGAGGCTTAAGCTTGGCTTAACCGCTAGAATTGACAAAAATGAAAACTTTGATTTATTGAGTTCTCAAGCCGTTTCTGTGGTTTATAATTTTGATAACCTTAACACCCTTCGCTTTTCCTTCTCATCCGCTATTAGAAATCCTACACTACAGGATCAGTACCTTTATTATAATGTAGGGCGTGCAATCTTGCTTGGTAATCTTACGGGCTATGATTCCTTAGTTACCCAAGATGATATTGAAACCTTTTTGGGAGCTGATACAGATACCCGTAGGAATTATGAATGGGGATATTACTCCGTGGACCCGGTAAAACCTGAAAAAGTACAAACTGCAGAAGTTGGTTATAGAACTACTCTATGGAAACGCCTGTTCATTGACGCAAATTATTACTATAGCTGGTATCAAGATTTTATTGGTTTTAATGTTGGCCTGGATATAGAAGATGACCCAGGAGCTGGACCAGCTGATAGACTGAGTGGTGCTCAGGCCTATAGAATTGCAGCCAATGCAGAAGATCAGGTAACCACGCAGGGTTTTAGTTTAGGGTTGAACTATTACTTTTGGAACTACTATATGCTGGCAGGAAATTATACCTGGAATGTATTGAACACGGCTACTGACGATCCGATTATCCCTGCTTTTAATACTCCTGAAAATAAGTTTAACGTAAGCTTTAGCGGAAGAGATATGAAGTTTTGGAAGTTGAAGCACCTAGGTTTCAATGTTACTTATAAGTGGATACAAGGTTTCTTATTTGAAGGATCACCTCAATTTACAGGTTACATTGACTCGTATGCTTTGCTTGATGCTCAGGTAAGTTATGCCTTTCCAAAGCAAGGAATAAACCTTAAATTAGGGTCAAGTAACTTGTTAAACAACAAAGTATTTCAAGTGTATGGAGGTCCAAGGGTAGGTCGATTGACTTATTTCTCCATATCGTATGAATTAAAATAGTGTCTTAAATTTTATTAATTATTAATCTATTTCTATGAACAGAAAATTACTCGGCTCACTTTCCCTGAGCCTCGCATTGGGCGCATTCTCATTAAATGGGCAGGTGCGCTATCAAGATGACGTCTTTACTGAGGCTCAAATAAATGTAACCTCGGATGTGACCTATGGAATTAACTTTAATGAATATGCACCTGCCAGTATTGGAGGCCCACAGTTGCTGCCATTACAATGCGATATTTACGAACCCGATCCGAACGTAGATACCGCTACTGCAAGGCCAGTAATTATTTATTTCCACACAGGTAGCTTTCTGCCTAAAGGATTAGTTTCTCCTATGGGTGAAAAAACAGATAGCGCTGCTGTAGAAATTTGTAAGCGTTTTGCTAAAAAAGGCTATGTGGCCATTTCGGCTACTTATAGAGTAGGTTGGTTGGCAAACAGTACCAATCTGGATTTACGCAGGGGAACTAACTTACTTGCGGTATATAAATCTATACAAGATGCAAAAGCTGCTGTACGATTTGTACGCAAGTCTATAGCTAACGGCAATCCTTATAAGGTCCACAATGACAATATCAGTCTTGTAGGTCAAGGATCTGGAGGATATACGGTGCTAGCCTATGCTACAGTAGATAAGTATGCTGAAGTGGCTAACATCACTAAATTTCAATATGACGTAGCCGGAACTGGTATTTATGGAGACCCTGTAAATGATGGTGATCCTTATATTGATACCTCAATAGTAGGAGACTGGGATGGATATGGAGGTGAGGTAACTCTTACCGGAAATACTACTCCGCTTGGCCTGCCTGAAGTAGATTTGACCGCTACAGGACGAAACTATATAAACAGCCCTGGTTATAGCGATGATGTTCAAATGGTACTTAATCTAGGTGGAGCATTAGGAGATTCTACTTGGCTTGAAGCTGGTGATGTACCAATGGTTTCAGCTCATTGCCGCTTTGACTTTTTTGCACCTTACTACGAAGGAATGGTTCAGGTTCCAGTGAATAATCAGTTTTTTCCAGTGGTGGAAGTTGCCGGAAGTCATACCACTGTTCGTATTGCAAATTCGCTAGGAAACAATAATGCCTCAATACAATCCAATTTTCAGGATGCCTTAAGTGTAATGGCGAGGAATAATCAGTATAATACTGGTGGACAGGAAAACATTTTGACCTTTAACATGATGCCTCCAAATCCTGCATTACCATTTCAGGTAAATAGTAACCCATGGGATTTTTGGGATCCAGCTGATCCAATGGGAGCCAACGAAACTAATCCAAATAACAAAGCACAATCAATGGCGTACATTGATACCGTGATGGATTATTTTGTTCCTAGAATTTATGCAAAGGTTTATACTGATGTAAGCTTGGATGAACAAAAACTTGTAGTAAATAAGATTTACCCCAACCCGGTAAATGACAAACTTTACTTTGAAAGTACTGAAGACTATGTTGTTGAGGCAATTAATGTAATTAGCATTAATGGTCAAAAAATCAAAACTATCCGCGTTTCTGAAGGGCAAAACGCAGTTGACCTTTCAACATTAAATAAAGGTGTGTATATGCTAGAGTTTATCTCCGGAAGCGAGAGTAGTGTTCAAAAAATAGTGAAGCAGTAAGATTATTTTTGCGCTTGAGAAATAATAAAGCCTCGCCCTTTTGGGCGGGGCTTTTCATTTATACTTTTGCCGCAAAATACAGGAGGGATGATTTACAATTATAATGGCGATTTTATTGATGACGACCTAATCACACTAAGTTTGGCCGATAGGGCTTTTCAGTATGGCGACAGTGTTTTTGAATCGATGAAGTTTGCCAACGGACGTATCAACTTTTGGGAAGATCATTATTTTAGGTTGATGAGCAGTATGCGCATTCTCCGAATGGAAATACCCATGAATTTTTCTCCTGAATACCTAGAAGATCAAATAAGACAAACCTTAGCTGAGAACAAGCTATCAGAAAAAGCCTCGCGTGTAAGATTGCAGATAATAAGAAAGGAGGGAGGTTTATATACCCCTAATTCTAATGATGTAAATTTTCTTATTTCGGTGAGCGAACTGGAACATGCCACTTATGTATTAAATGAAAAAGGCCTGGAAGTGGATTTATTTAAAGATTATTACAAGCAAAAGAGCCTTCTGTCCAACATCAAGTCGGGCTCGGCTGTGCTTTATACAATAGCATCCATTTTTAAGAAAGAAAATGCGCTTGACGAATGCCTTTTGCTGAATGATAACAAAATGATAGCGGAAGCCATTTCAGCAAATATTTTTATGGTGAAGGGAAAAGATATTTTTACTCCTCCACTATCGGATGGTTGTTTAAAAGGTGTGATGCGCAAACAGGTTTTAGAAATACTCCCCAAGATGGGTTATGAGGTTACAGAAAAAAGCATCTCCCCATTTGATCTTCAAAAGGCAGATGAATTGTTTCTTACCAATGCGAGCAAAGGCCTTCAGTGGGTAGAAAAGTATCGTAAAAAGACTTTTGTAAATAAAGTGAGCCAAGAACTGATTGGCAGGCTAAATATTAAAGTAGCACTTGCCTAGTTCAGGTTAGGATCCATGGGGCTATTTGCCCAAAGTGGATAACTGCCGCCTACATCCATCAAAATATTTTTCCACATTTCAGCAGGTCTGTCTTTAAATACGTTGATAGACTCATGTCCAAGTACTAGCCATGACTTTTCATCAATTTCCATATCTAACTGGCCATTTCCCCAACCACTATAACCAAGGTAAAAGCGAATATTTTCCTGACCTATTAAGCCAAGTTTAATCATTTCTTTCAGTGGTTCTAAATCACCTCCCCAGTACAAATCATCTATAATTTTTTCCCCACCAGGAATGAGATTGCCTTTGTTGTGTAAAAAAAATAGAGAATCTTGCTGCACAGGGCCACCGTGATAAATTTTAGATTCAAAAGAAGGGAAACCAATCACTACTTCATCCAGCGTTAGCTCTAGAGGTTTGTTTATAACAAAGCCCACTGAGCCTTCTTCATTGTGCTCTGTAAGAAGTATTACAGTACGGTCGAAGTTTGTGTCACCAAGAAATGGCTCGGCTACTAAGAGATTACCTTTTTGAGGTTTGTTCAATACATTGGGCATTTGCGTAGAATTTGTATTAAATATATAGGCTTAGCCTTAGATTTGCAACACAAATATTAACGATACCATGAGTAAACAATTGCAAGACACTCGTAAAGATTATACTAAAAACGTACTTGACAAAGATCACGTTGCCGCAAATCCTATAGAACAATTTTCGATCTGGTATGGTGAATATGCTAATACCGAGGCTATTGACCCCAATGCTATGACGTTGAGCACTATAAATTTATCAGGCAAGCCAACCTCAAGAATTGTTCTGCTGAAAGGAATTACCAAGAGTGGATTTGAGTTTTATACAAACTATGAAAGCCATAAGGGGAAGGAAATCGAAAACTGCCCATGGGTCTGTTTGAATTTCTTTTGGCCAGAATTGGAGCGTCAGGTAAGGGTCGAAGGAAAAGTAGAAAAAGTATCTCCAGAAGAGTCTGATGAATATTTTAATTCACGACCCTTAGGGAGCAGAATTGGTGCCTGGGCCTCACCTCAAAGCCAAGTAATAGAAAGCCGTGAGGTTTTAGAAGAAAATCTAAAAAAGTATACAGAGGACTTTGCACAGGATGTAAAGCGGCCAGCATTTTGGGGTGGATATCGTGTAGTTCCTTTTCAGGTAGAATTTTGGCAGGGTAGAGCCAGCAGGCTGCATGATAGATTGATATACACCCAAGAAGAAAACGGTCTTTGGAAAATTGAACGATTGGCCCCATAAAAAAATAGCCCCGCAATTGCGGGGCTTTCTTCAGTCACTATTTGCAAGCGGTGAGCTGAAATTAATTACTTCTTAGCTTTCCAGGTATTGATTCCTTCATCTATCAAAGCACTATATTCAAAGGTTTCACCTGATTCTTTGGCTGCAGTTTCACCTACATTCTTAGACTCTTTTGCAGCCTTTATGGCACCTTTGTAGTCTTCCTGGCTGGCTAAAATTTCAGCCTTCAACCAGTGGCTATACCAGCTATCAGATTTTCCTTCAATAGACAGATTAATGTATTCAAGTGCTTTTTCACCTTCAATATTATTATTGTGATAATAACCAGCAGCACTACGATACACTTTCCATTTATCAGCATCTTCAGCATTGGTCAAAGCTTCATCAATATTAGCTTTGGCTACAGAAGCAACCTCTACTTCAAACGGCACCGATACTCTAGTATTCTGCCAGGTTAATACCATGCTGGCCGAACTGGTGCGGAGGTCATTAATATCAATTGTAAAAGTTTCTATCGGTTGATCGATTCTCGAAGTCTTTACCTCTGCTCGAAGTACATCATTTTTTTCATCGTATCCGTTGGTACCTGGATGATCATTTTTTCTATTAAAAATAACCTGCCACATATCTTCCCCAGGAATGGTGAAAACTGAGTACTTGCCAATTGGTAGGGATTTTCCCTGAATGGTGATTGGAGTGCTAATCTCAATTGTTGTATTCATGTTGGCTCCAGTTCTCCATAGCTTGTTTGGAGGCACTACTTCAGGAAACACCATGCGACCTCTAGCGCTTGGGCGACTATATTCAATGGTAATATCAGTTAGGCCAACTCTTTGCTGTAAAGTAGACTTTGGACTTGGCTGTGGTAATTCTTGAGCTCTACCAGAAAGCATGGTTCCTGCTAATGCTAGCGTAAAAAGTATTTTTTTCATGTATAATGGTTTTGTGCAATAATACTAAATGAAACAAGGCGTGGCGTTATAAGTTGTAAAATCAAACTCTAAACACGTGCTTGCAATTTGAGTTCACCAGCACTTTTATTCGTTACAGTTTCTATCATCGCCTTTCTTGTAAGGTAATCATGATGATTTTGGCGATGCTCATTCTTATGATCAATTACATTGAAGTGCTGATCGAGTAGGGCTAACAGTAACTCCATAAGTTCTCGCACCGCGTGCTCATTACCTTGACAAGTAGAGATATAATCTGCTAAATGATTACGTTCTACATATTCAACAAACAGTGGGCTACTTAGCCTTCCTACCGCTAACCGAATACCCATATGCTCAGCCACTTTTAAGTCGGCCACATCATCATATACAAAAATGACTTCGTCAGGGTTGATATCATGCTTATTGCAAAAGTGACGAATGGCTTCCTCCTTATTGGCTACATTCAGATAAACGTTATCATAATGTTCTTTTTTTGCCAATTGCAAACAAAGCAGGTTATCAGTATCGCTCATTACAGCAACCTTAAGCATTGATTTATTAGCCAAAAAGTAGCCGTACCTCAATAAATCAACCCCCGTAGTATCCACTACACTATAGTTACTGGATGCGGTAATATCCTTATGCCCACCATTAAAAACACCGTCCCACACAAACACAATCGCCTTCATGTTTTCCATTTTTTCTCTAAGGTCAAAAGCTGATGTGAGAAAGTGACCACCTATATCTACAAAAGAATCTTCTAATTGAGTGAGTTCCATATTTATTGATTTTTAATTATTGAATTACATTTCTTACAATATGTAAAATTAATTCCTTTTTTAGGATAAAAACCTGGAGCACATAGGCTTTTAGTGGTAAAAAAGTATATTTTTAAAAAACTATTAATCCAAAATCTGATTTAATTATGCTAAAAGAATTTAAGGAATTTATTCAGCGTGGCAATGTGCTGGAATTGGCAGTCGGTTTTATCATGGCAACTTATTTTGGCGCCATTGTGAAGTCACTTGTAAATGACATTATTATGCCTCCAGTGGGTATGGCCATAGGTGGAGTTGACTTTGCCCAACTCAAGTTAGTGCTTAAAGAGGGCACACCTGCTGTAATGAGTGGTGAGGATGTAGTAAGCCCGGAAGTTGCCGAAGTTGCTATTATGTATGGTAACTTTATCAATATTGTGCTTACCTTCCTAATAGTAGCCTTTGTAGTATTTTTAGTTGTAAAAATGTACAATAACTACCTTAAGAAGAAAGAGGAAGCGCCAGATCCAGCACCTCCACAACCAACCGAAGAAGTGCAATTGCTAAAAGAAATACGCGATGCCTTGAAAAAATAATATTTAATGAACCACATATAGTAAAGGCTACCTGAAATCAGGTGGCCTTTGTTTTTTGTTAGCATGTAATTTGGAGTAAAGACTTAAGAGTTAAACTTTTCATCATACACACTTTACACCGTTTGATTTGTTTAAGCACACTTTTGTATCAAGCAGAAATGCTAAAACTCGCTTAATGAAAAAACGCAAAGTTGAAGTGGTGGTCATCTCTGATGTTCACTTAGGCACCTATGGGTGTCGCGCAAAAGAATTGTATAAATATCTTAAAAGTATTCAGCCCGGCACGCTTGTTCTTAATGGTGACCTCGTAGATATTTGGCAGTTTAGAAAACGTTATTTTCCTAAGAGTCATCTCAAAGTAATAAAGCAAATAATTTCTCTGGCAAATAAGGGTACCCAAGTACATTACCTTACGGGAAATCATGATGAAATGCTTCGGAGATTTTCTGATGCTTCTTTCGGAAATATCCACCTTCAGGATAAACTAGTCCTGAGTTTGGGAGATCAAAAAGCATGGATCTTTCATGGAGATATTTTTGACGCATCCATACAAAGTGCCAAGTGGATTGCAAAGCTTGGTGGTTGGGGTTATGACTTTCTCATCACCATAAATAGCTTTAGCAACTGGTGCCTGGAGAAAATGGGCCGGGAGCGATTTAGCTTTAGCAAAATGATAAAAAATAGCGTAAAAAAAGCTGTGAAATATATTACTGATTTTGAAGTTACAGCAGCAGAGTTAGCGGTGGATCAGGGTTTTGATTATGTGATTTGTGGACATATTCATCAACCAGAAATGCGGGAAGTGCAAACTAAGAATGGAAGTTGTGTTTATCTCAACTCTGGAGATTGGATAGAAAACCTTACTGCCATAGAATATAATAATGGCGCGTGGCAAATGTACCATTACGAAAATGAGGATAATGATGAGAGGGAAGATGTTGAGGATTTGAATGACCTGAACATTTACAGATTGATAAAAAAGGTAACTGATCATAAAAATGAACAGAGCGCCTAAAATACTATACGCTGTGCAAGGCACAGGAAATGGGCATGTGGCTCGAGCCAGAGAAATTATTCCCATCCTACAACAGTATGGGAACGTAGATGTGTTGCTTAGCGGAAATCAAAGTGAAGTGAATCTTCCGATAGAACCGAAGTTTAGAAGCAAAGGCCTCATATTTAGATATAATAGCAAAGGTGGAATTAGTTATATCAAAACTCTTTTAGAGAATAATTTTATTAAGATTTTCCTAGAGATATATGCGTTCCCGGTTCATGATTATGATATTCTAATTAATGACTTTGAGAGCATTACAGCCTGGGCGGGTCTATTAAAAGGTAAGGCCTGCTTTGGCTTGGGGCATCAAGCTTCCTTTCAATCTAAACAATGTCCAGAACCTACAAAAAAAGATTTCTTAGGAAGATTTATATTAAAGAATTACTCCCCATGCTCATCGTACTTAGGATTTCATTTTGGTAGATATGATAAATTTGTTTTCACCCCTGTTATTAGAAATGAGATACGGGAAATAAAACCTAGCAACAAAGGACATTACACTGTCTACCTTCCAGCCTTTGGGAATGAGGAAATAGAATCAATTTTAAACAAATTAGTAAACGTAAAATGGGAGGTGTTCTCCAAACATACTTCAGAAATTACAATAAGGGCTAATGTTACCTTTTATCCAATAAGCAATGCAGGTTTTGTAAAAAGCTTTTCAGAAAGTGAAGGTGTGCTTACATCTGCGGGATTTGAAACACCAGCCGAAGCTTTGTATTTAGGAAAGAAATTAATGTTGATTCCTATAAAAGGGCAGTATGAGCAATTTTGCAATGCAGAAGCAGCGAAGCAGGCAGGGGTTCCTATAATATATAACTTAGATGAAAAGGCAATTTCTAAAATAGAAGATTGGGTACTAAGTACAAAGCCAATAAAAGTGGACTACCCAAACATCACCGAATTCCTAATTTATAGCTTTATAATAGAGCCTTGGCAAGAAGATTCTAAAGAAATAGTGCTGGCAAATAATTAACAGGATTAATTTTCGTTTCGCTTTCAAACCATATTTGTACTTTTGCCCGATATTTTATGAAAGCACGCACTCTAATAGGTATATTGTCCATTTTTATTCTCGCATCTTGTAGTGAGTTCCAGAAGGCGCAAAAAAGCACTGACCTGGACTACAAATACAATAAAGCAGTAGAATATTACAATCAAGAGAAGTATAATAATGCGTATACTTTGTTTGATGAATTGGTTACTCTTTTTCGCGGAACTAACAAGGCTGCCGAGGCATACTATTACTTAGCCATGACTAATTACCAACTAGGTGATTACATACTTGGCGCCTACCATTTTAAAAATTTTGCCAAAACATTTCCAAAGAGTGAAAATGCGGAGCAATGTGCTTTCATGGTAGGATATTGCTATTATTTAGAGTCTCCAGTGTACAGCTTAGATCAGGCCTATACCTATAAAGCAATCAATGAATTACAGCTTTTTGTTAATACGCACCCGCAGAGTGAACGCTTACAGGAGTGTAACACCTACATTAGGGAAATGCGTAAAAAGCTAGAAAAGAAATCTTTCGAAATTGCCTATCAGTATTACCATACAGGATATTATCAAGCAGCAGTTGTAGCTTTTAACAATACACTAAACGAGTTTCCTGATACTCAGTATCATGAAGAGATATTATACACCAGACTGTTATCAGCGTATGAGCTGGCAAAGAATAGTATCGAAAGTAAAAAGCTGCAGCGATTTATTGAATCAAAAACAGCGTATAATGAGTTTATCGGATATTATCCAGAAAGTAAGGATGCCAAAGAGGCCGTACAGATGTACGTGAAAATTCAGGATCATATTCATAATTTACAGCAACAATCATAATTATTGACAATGGACTACAAGAAAGTTGATGCTCCGAGAACTACCGTTACTCAAAATCACAATGATATAGATGCTCAAACCGAGAACATCTATGAAGCTTTGGCAATTGTGTCAAAACGAGCGGATCAAATAGGAGAGGAGATCAAGGTTGAGCTTCATGATAAGCTTGACGAGTTTGCCACAAACACTGAGAGTTTGGAGGAGATTTTTGAAAACAAGGAGCAAATTGAGGTTTCTCGTTTTTACGAATCTTTGGCTAAACCTACTTCTATTGCTATGGAAGAGTGGAAGGCTGGCAAAGTTTACTTCAGAAGACCCGAAGTAAAACAAGAAGGAGAGTAAAATATGCTTAGCGGAAAAAACGTGCTATTAGGTGTTACCGGTAGCATTGCCGCATATAAAGCCAGTTTTCTGGTAAGACTGCTCATTAAAGCGGGTGCACAGGTGAAGGTTGTTCTTTCGCCTGCGGCCCGCGATTTTGTTACACCCCTTACCTTGGCTACCCTTTCTAAAAACCCTGTTCTTTGGGAATATTTTGATGCCAACGATGAGGAAGGCAAATGGAATAACCATGTGGATTTGGGACTATGGGCAGACCTTATGGTGATTGCTCCAGCTACATCAGATACACTATCTAAAATGGCGAGCGGACTTTGCGACAACTTCTTAATGGGGGTATATATGTCAGCAAAATGTCCGGTATATTTTGCTCCAGCAATGGATCTGGACATGTATCGTCATCCCTCCACACAGGGAAATATCAAAAAACTTCAGAATTTCGGAAATCGTTTTATCCCTGCTGGTGATGGCGAGCTTGCAAGTGGATTAATTGGAGAAGGCCGAATGGCTGAACCTGAAGAAATCATTGATTTTATTAATCAGGATATATTAAATCAGGCACCCCTTAAGGGCAAAACTGTATTAATAACAGCTGGCCCCACTCACGAACCAATAGACCCTGTTCGCTTTATAGGAAATCACAGCTCAGGCAAAATGGGAATAAGCCTGGCTGAAACAGCTGCTCAAATGGGGGCACAAGTAAATTTGGTTTTAGGACCAACTTCTTTGCGACCAACAAATGCAGACGTAAATGTGATTTCCGTAGAAACGGCCGTGCAAATGCATCAGGAGTGCGACAAGTTATTCTCAACCACAGATGTTTCGATTATGGCCGCTGCCGTGGCGGATTATCGACCCAAAAATGTAGCCAATCAAAAAATAAAAAAAGCTGACGGAGGCCTGCATATTGATTTAATCAAAAACCCTGACATCCTGTTTGATTTAGGGAATAAAAAATCAATCAAGCAAGTTGTAGTAGGCTTTGCGCTAGAAACTCAAAACGGTATTGAAAATGCAATTGGCAAGTTGCACAAGAAAAACTGTGATCTCATCGTTTTGAACAGCCCAAGCTCCAATACCGGTTTTGGAAAAGATACCAATGAGGTAACTTTGATAAACAGAAAAGAGGAGCAATTCAAATTAGGATTAAAAAGTAAACAAGACATTGCGAAAGACATTCTTCTCCATATTACTGATAACCTTTTGCCTTAGTAGCAGCACTACCTTGGCGCAGGAGCTAAATGCTCAGGTTCAGATTATTTCAGATAAAATACAGGCTACAAACCGTCAACGTTTTACCACCTTAGAAACTGCTATTCGAGAGTTTTTGAATAACAGGCAGTGGACAAATGAAAAATATGCTCAGGAAGAAAAAATTAGCTGTCAGTTTATTTTAACGCTCAACAGCGAAAGCAATGATGCTTACTCTGGCGATATTCAGGTTTTGTATAGCCGACCTATTTTTAAATCAGGTTACAATTCCCCGGTATTGGTTCACCGAGATACCAAGTTTGACTTTACATATCTCCAGTTTGATAGACTTGACTTTTCTATCAACACTAACCTTTCTAACCTCACTTCCGTTTTGGCTTACTATGCCTATATTATAATAGGGTTGGATCACGATACTTATTCTATAAAAGGTGGCGACCCCTATTATACATTGGCGCAAACTATTGTAAATAATGCTCAAGGTAGCTCTTACGGAGGCTGGTCAAGTTTTGAAGGAAACAATAACCGCTTTTGGCTGGTGGATAACTTAACTAGTCCTGTTTTTGATGATTTTAGAATTGGACTATACCAATATCACAGACTAGGCTTAGACTTGATGAGCGAGCCAGCACAGCAAGCTGCCGCCAAAAATGTAATTAAGAATGCATTAATGAATCTTGAAGCTGTGAATAACAAGCGAAGAAACTCTATGATCATGCAAATCTTTTTTGATGCCAAAAGTCAAGAAATAATCAACATATTTAGCGGAGGAGAGCCTATGAAACTTGCCGACCTCAAAGAGGTGCTGGTAGAAATAGACCCTACAAATTCTTCTAAATACGAAGCAATGGGTAAGACATAATTCTTCTTACTTTCGCTTCATGCTGAAACATCTTTCTGTAAAAAATTACGCCTTAATAGATAAACTTGAATTAGACTTATCTTCAGGGTTTTCGGTGATCACCGGAGAAACAGGAGCCGGGAAATCTATCATTTTAGGAGCACTTAATTTGGTGCTAGGCAAACGTGCTGACTTAAAAGTACTTCGTGATGAAACCACAAAATGTGTGGTAGAAGCTGCCTTTATCCTAAATCAGAACTCCTTCAAAAGTTTTTTTGAAAACAATGAATTGGATTTTGACTCTGAGACGCTCATCCGGAGAGAAATTACACCATCCGGGAAATCACGTGCTTTTATTAATGATACTCCAGTTACCCTCAATGTTTTAAATGACCTTTCATCAAGGCTAATAGATGTCCATAGCCAGCATCAAAACTTGTTACTTGCAGACACTAATTTCCAACTAGGACTCATTGATGCTTTTGCAAAAAATGAAAAGGAAATCACAGCCTACACAGAAAGTCATAAGCGGTACCAAGATGTAAATAAGGAGATTAAAAACATAACAGAATCATCTGATAGACAGAGTTTTGATTTAGATTATGTAAACTTTTTACTTAACGAACTTACCGAAGCTAAATTAGAAGCTGGGGAACAGGAATCCATTGAGGAAGAGCTAAAGCT
>JAUHWX010000232.1 GCA_030427285.1 Bacteroidia bacterium | reverse complement strand
AGAAGAAACTTTTGCTCCTCCAACGATTGCTGTCACCGGCTTTTCGGTACTATTTAAAACCTTTGTTACGTTCTCGATTTCTGCAGCCATCACCAACCCAAAGGCTTTCTTTCCCTTGAAAAAATCTGCTATTACAGCAGTGCTGGCGTGAGCTCTATGCGCAGTTCCAAAAGCATCATTTACATAATAGTCGCCATTTTTTGCAAGTTCCTGGGCAAATCCTTTATCTCCAGAGGTTTCACCTTCGTGAAATCTTAAGTTTTCAAGCAATAATACTTCTCCTGATTTAAGCTCATTACTTGCATTTACCGCTTCATCACCAACACAATCCAAGGCGAAGTTAACTTTTGTACCGAGTAGCTCTTCAAGCTTGTAAACTATGTTACTTAGGCTAAACTTGTCGTCATATGCGCCTTTTGGTCTACCTAAGTGAGACATTAATACCGGACGCCCTCCGTTTTTTAAAACCGCTTTTATTGTAGGGATAGTTGCCCTGATTCTATTGTCATCAGTCACTTTGAGGTCATCATTCAGTGGCACATTAAAGTCTACTCGAATAAGCACCCTACCATTGTTGTATTGAATATCTTCTACTGTTATCATGTTTAGCTAATTTTGGGCGTCAAAAATACACTCTTAATATTAAGCTCCGGCATATGAAGTTTGAAGAAATTGTAGGGCACCAGGCTTTAAAGCAACAATTGATTGATACCATCCGTCATAATAGGGTTAGTCATAGTCAGCTTTTTTATGGCCCTGAAGGCAACGGAGCATTAGCTTTAGCCATAGCTTATGCGCAATATCTTCTTTGCGAAAACCCTTCGGAGAAAGATAGTTGTGGAACATGCAGCTCTTGTAAGCAAATGATTTCCTTCAATTACCCGGATTTACATTTCGTCTACCCCATTGCAAAGCAAGGAAAAAGTACCTCAAAAGTTTTCAGTACTGATTTCTTAAATGACTGGAAACAAATGGTTCAAAAAGATTTATATTTCAGCATATATGGATGGCTTGAGGCGCTTGGTGTGCAAAATAAGCAGGCTCAGATTGGCGTTGATGAAAGCGCTCAAATGCTCAGAAAACTCCAATTAAAATCTTACTCTGGTAAACATAAAGTGATGATTCTGTGGATGCCAGAAAGAATGAATGCCAGTGCCTCAAACAAGCTTTTGAAACTACTGGAAGAGCCACCTCAAAAAACCCTATTTATTTTCGTTTCTGAAGACCCTGACTCACTTTTAAAAACAATTACCAGCCGCTGTCAAAAGGTATTTATCCCAAAGTATACCTTTAATGAAACTCATATTTTTCTTCAAAGAGAAGAAAACCTGGATAGTGGACCGGCACAAGTAATTGCTAGAATGGCTGACGGAAATTTAGCGCAGGCAAAGCGCTTGGCAGAAAAAGCAG
Source organism: Bacteroidia bacterium (assembly GCA_030427285.1). Taxonomy (GTDB): domain Bacteria; phylum Bacteroidota; class Bacteroidia; order Flavobacteriales; family Schleiferiaceae; genus Owenweeksia. Next base: position 3,261 of record JAUHWX010000232.1, on the reverse strand, counting down.
AGACCTACAGTGATTATGCGAAGCTTTTCAGCCATTGGGTCCGGAGTTGCTTTAAAGCCGACTTGAAACAGATTATTGAATGGGCTGAAGATTGTGGAAAATTTGAAAGAGAAAAGATTAAACACTTCCTATCCTTTTGCAGCCAAACTTTTAGAGACTCATTAAATATCCATTACAAAACTTTGGAGGATTTCAATCAGATCTTTCAGGAAGTAAACTTCGAGCTTTCAAAATTTGCTCCCTTTGTACATGTTGGAAACACCCCACGAATTTTACAAGATTTAGATGCCGCGGCTTACGATATAGGGCGAAATGCCAACCCAAAGATAGTTTTGACTGATTTAAGTCTAAATATGGCCCGCCACCTTCGTATAAAACCCTAATACACAAACACCTACAAGCAGGCTTTACCAAACAGCTTTTCTGCGTATTTCTCAAGTTTCTAGACACACAACCCCACAGACGCATCAAATCAAAGCTAAGCGCCTTATTTATGGTCTTTCCAGAATATAGATAAGGCTACTCATGTTTTTGTCAGACTTCCCCTTCAAATTGCTCTTTAAACCCGTTGTTAGCGCATTCAGAGGACTGCCTTTAGCAGATCCTATCTTTTCACTCAGCAACGAAACGTAAAAACTATCAAAAGGCATATTTAAAGCCTCTTTAAAAACAAAGCCATGTTTTTTAGCAAGAGCCTGAATATTTGATTTCTTAAAATGCCATAAATGAAGTGGGACATCAAGCGCGGCCCAATTTTCACCGTAATGTTTGCTATCGCTTGATTCGTGATTAGGAACAGCTACCACCAATTTTCCTCCCGATTGAAGGCCTGCATAGAATGACTGGAGATGTTCATTTAAATTTGGCAGATGCTCCAACACGTGCCAAAGCGTAATTACCGAATACTTGCCTTCCTCCATTTTAAAATCTTCCGGATTGTGAAGCGATAATGCATTATCCTTTTTAGCAACCTCTCTGGCGTCTCCTGAAATTTCCACCCCTTCTATTTTCCAACCCGTCTTCTTAGCTTCCAGTAAAAAATGTCCGGTCCCGGCTCCATAATCTAATAAGCTCTTTGAGCCATTATCGACCCTGGAAATCAACTGCACCTTCTTTTTTAATGAATAGTTTCGCACGATTTGATAAGCCTTATCCATTAAACTCTTGCTGCTATTATTATGACTAATGTAATTAGCCGAGTCGTAATACTTACCTAAATCGGCATCTTCTGGCCGAGGACTGGTTACCCAAAATTTACAATCAGCACATTCTTGAATTGCAAACAATTCATTGTCGCCTCTAAAATAAGGAGCTTTAAACACCTCTTTAAAAGAAGACGCCCCGCAAACGGGGCAACTTTTTACTTCAATCATAACTTTAGTTTCACGTGGAACGTGTTGTTTATCTTCCCATGTAAACCAGCAAAACACTAATATCGCTTGGTGTTACACCACTTATTTTCTTCGCTTGTTCAATGGTTTGAGGCTGAACTCTACTAAGTTTTTCGCATCCCTCATAACTTAAACTCTTCAATTTTTTATAATCAAATCCGGATGGAATTCTAATATCCGACAACCTTGATAACTTCTCAGCGTTCTCCTTTTCCTTATCAATGTAGCCCTGGTACTTAATTTTAATTTCAACCTGCTCCCACTCTTCACGGCTTATTCCATTGTCCAAAACAAAATTGGACAACTCAGTATACTCCATCAAGTCGGTAAACTCGATCTGTGGTCTAGACAAAATACCGTCCAGCCGAAGCTTTTGCTTTATAGAACTAGAACCCTTACTTTCAAGTATAGGATTAATATCCATAGGCTCAACACCATGCTTCTCCAAAAAGCGATTCAATTCCTTCACCTTTGATTGCTTCCCTTCCAGCTCCGCCAACCTTGTCTCATTCGCCAAACCAATATCAAAACCCTTCCGCGTAAGACGTTCGTCTGCATTATCCTGCCTCAAAAGAATTCTATACTCAGCTCTGGATGTAAACATCCTGTAAGGCTCTTCAGTGCCCTTTGTAATCAAGTCATCTATAAGAACCCCTATATACGCCTCATCACGACCGAGTACAAACTCTCCTTCTTCCTGCACTTTTCTATGCGCATTAATCCCGGCCATTAACCCTTGACAAGCTGCTTCTTCGTAGCCAGTCGTACCATTTATCTGCCCAGCAAAATAAAGCCCATCAATTAATTTTGTCTCTAAAGTGTATTTCAACTGTGTTGGGGGAAAATAATCGTACTCAATTGCATATCCCGGCCTAAAGAAGCGAACATTTTCAAATCCTGCAACTCTCTTTAGCGCCTTAAACTGAATGTCCTCAGGCAAGCTAGTACTAAACCCATTCACATAAACCTCACAAGTCTTCCAACCCTCAGGCTCTACGAAAATCTGATGCCTATCCTTTCCAGCAAACTTATTGATCTTATCTTCTATACTTGGACAATACCTAGGCCCCGTGCTTTCTATCTGCCCATTAAACATTGGACTCCTATCAAAACCTTCCTTTAAAATTTCATGAACCTCATTGCTAGTATAAGTAATATGGCAACTCCTTTGAGTTTTTAAAGGCTTTGTTTCACTACTAAAACTGAACTTCTCAGTCCTTTCATCCCCAGCCTGCTCTTCCATTTTGGAGTAATCCAAAGAACGTCCATCTACCCTAGGAGGGGTGCCAGTTTTCATTCTTCCATATTCAAAGCCTAAAGCAGCTAGCTCAGCTGTAAGGCCAGTTGAGGCTCTTTCGCCAGCTCGGCCACCGCCAAATTGCTTCTCTCCTAAATGGATCAAGCCATTTAAAAAAGTCCCATTGGTTAAAACAACCGTCTTAGCCTTTACTTCCACACCGATTCCGGTTTTAACACCGGCCACCCTGTCTCCTTCAATTATAAGTCCAGTAACCATATCTTGGAAAAAGTCAAGATTTGGTAATGCCTCCAAAGCCCATCTCCATTGTTCAGCAAAACGCATTCTATCACTTTGTGCCCTTGGCGACCACATTGCTGGGCCTTTGCTTCTGTTAAGCATACGGAACTGTATCATGGTTTTATCCGTGATAATACCACTCATCCCACCAAGCGCATCAATCTCCCTCAAAATTTGACCTTTTGCAACACCACCCATAGCAGGATTGCACGACATCTGCGCAATTGTTTGCAAATTCATAGTAATAAGCAAAGTCTTGCTACCCATTTTTGCCGCAGCCGCAGCTGCTTCACAACCAGCATGACCACCACCTACTACAATTACATCATATTC
>JAUHWX010000019.1 GCA_030427285.1 Bacteroidia bacterium | reverse complement strand
ATCGGCATCAATCAATACTTCATTGTCTACATCCGGTGAGTCAAACTCAGTACGGCCTACAAAGAAGTTTCCTTCCTTACGGTCTATCAATACACGGAAAGTCTGCCCTACTTTTTCGGCATTTAGCTCTTCAGAAATAATTTGCTGCACGGCCATAATTTCTTCGGCACGTGCCTGCTTCACTTCTTCGGGCACATTATCTTCCAAATTGTAAGCATGTGTATTTTCTTCGTGGCTATAGGTAAAGCAACCCAACCTTTCAAAGCGCATATCTTGTACCCATTGTTTCAGGGTTTGAAAATCTTCTTCTGTTTCTCCGGGATAACCGGTAATCAAAGTGGTACGGATAGCCATGCCTGGAACCTTCTCGCGCATCAAGTCCAAAATACGATTGGTCTTAGCCATGGTAGTTCCTCTGCGCATAGATTTTAGCACAGGGTCGCTAATATGCTGAAGTGGAATGTCAATGTAGTTGCAAACTTTTGGCTCCTCGCGAATCACGTCAAGCACGTCTTCCGGGAAACCGGCAGGAAAAAGGTAATGCAGACGAATCCACTCAATACCTTCCACTTTTACAAGCTCCTTAAGCAAATCTGCCAAGGCGCGTTTTTTATAAATATCAAGGCCGTAATAGGTCAAATCCTGAGCGATAAGAATCAACTCACGCACACCTTTTGCGGCAAGCTTATTGGCTTCCGTCACCAAGTCTTCGATAGGTGTAGACTTATGCCCACCGCGCATCAAAGGAATTGCACAAAACGAACAAGGGCGATCACAACCTTCGGAAATCTTCATGTAGGCATAGTGCTGAGGCGTGGTCATTAAACGCTCACCCACCAATTCCTTTTTGTAATCCGCACGAAGCGCCTTTAGCAATTTGGGCAATTCGCGTGTACCAAAATACTGATCCACATCTGGAATTTCTTTTTCCAAATCTGGCTTGTAGCGCTCACTAAGACAACCGGTCACAAATACTTTGTCCACCTCGCCTTGCTGCTTTTTATCTACAAAGTTCAAAATGGTGTCAATAGATTCTTGCTTGGCATTGTCAATAAACCCACAGGTATTGATTACCACAATATTTCCATCGTCTTCTTCATGGGCTACATTCTTGCCATTGGCCTGTAGTTGCCCCATCAGTATTTCAGAATCGTAAGTATTCTTGGAGCATCCAAGAGTTACGATGTTGATTTTGTTTTTCTTTAATGTTTTAGTGCGCATTCTCCTTCTTTACATTTCTCGCAAAGGCGCAAAGATTTACGCAAAGTAAACCCCAACTCCTTATTACTTATTCCCAACTCCTTACTAACAATCTATCCCAGACTCTTCTCCCCAAAAAAGCTGTCCACAAACTCGTGCTTATTAAACACCTGCAGATCATCTATTCCTTCACCTACTCCTATATACTTTACAGGTATCTGGAATTGGTCAGAAACGCCAATTACCACACCGCCTTTTGCGGTACCATCTAATTTGGTTAAAGCTAATGCTGATACATCGGTTGCTTTGGTAAACTGCTTGGCTTGTTCTATGGCATTTTGCCCGGTAGAGGCATCCAGCACCAACAATACTTCGTGCGGAGCATCCGGAATCACTTTTTGCATAACGCGCTTAATCTTTCCAAGCTCGTTCATCAGGTTAATCTTATTGTGAAGGCGACCAGCAGTGTCTATCAATACCACATCCGCATTTTGAGCCACCGCAGATTGTAGGGTATCAAAAGCTACTGAAGCCGGATCAGAACCCATACCTTGTTTTACGATAGGTACACCTACCCGCTCACTCCATATAGTAAGTTGATCTACCGCTGCTGCGCGAAAAGTATCAGCAGCGCCAAGAACCACCTTCAATCCTTTACGATTGAATTGAGCAGCCAGCTTACCAATAGTTGTGGTTTTTCCCACACCATTCACGCCCACTACCATTATTACATGCGGTTTATTTCCTGCTGGCAGGGTAAAATCTGTAGCATCCTCCGTTTCGTTTTCAGAAAGCAAATTCGCTATTTCTTCCCTCAGTATTTTATTAAGCTCCCCGGTGCCCACATATTTATCTCTGGCCACACGCTCTTCTATGCGCTCAATTATTTTTACGGTGGTAGTAATGCCCACATCAGAGGCTACCAATATTTCTTCAAGATCATCAAGAACCTCTTCATCTACTTTACTCTTTCCCGCTACAGCACGCGAAAGTTTGGAAAACATATTTTCCTTAGACTTTTCTAATCCCTGATCTAATTTTTCTTTTTTCTCTTTGGAGAAAAACTTGCCAAAAATACCCATGTTCAAATTTTTGCGAGTGCAAATATCCGAAATACAATCGACCAAGAGGGGTTTTAAAAAATATTGTTATCCTTGCAGCAACCTGAACGAACGATATGAAATTAAAAGCTGCGCTGCTGATATGCCTAAGCATTAGCCTTCAGGCATATGCTCAGGATTGGAACTACTATACACCTATCCAATCCAAAGGACTCATTCCATCCGATTTTACCGAAGCCTACACCAATAAATATGAGCGCGAACGTGAGCATATTGGTGATGACGTAAAAGGCAAAGACCTAGAAAGACAAAACAACTTTCACCTTAGGAGTGAATACTTTGTGGATGAATTGCTTATGAGTGGTGATGTGATTTTTGGAGACACCATTTCAGATTATTGCAATCGCATTTTGGATCACCTGCTAAAGGATGACCCAGGCCTGCGCCATAAACTTAGAATATATGTAGTAAAAAGTCCTGATGTAAATGCGTATGCTACGGGTAATGGTATCATATTTATAAACCTTGGTCTTGTTGCTCAGGTAGAAAACGAAGCTCAACTTGCCTATGTGATTGCGCATGAAGTTATTCATTACAAAAATGAACACGTTCTCAATCAATACATCGAGGAAGAGAAAATAAGAGATGGTGAAGATTTATACCGCAAGTCTAACCGCACCGAGAAGATGAATGCCTTAAGCACCTACTCAAAGTCACAAGAACTTGAGGCCGATGCAGACGGCTTTCGTTTGTTTTTCAAAAATTCGGGGTATACCCACCGCGCTCCAGTATACGTGATGGATGTACTTCAATACTCTTATCTTCCCTTTGACGAAATTCCCTTTGATTCGACTTTCCTCTCTACCGAAGGCATGAAAATACCCTCAAGCTATTTGCTAAAAAATACTGCCCCTATTACTGCAGAGGCGGATTATGATGACTCTCAGAGTTCACACCCAAATATCAAAACCAGAAAGCTAGAGATATTAAAACGACTTAACCCTAAGGATACTGGATCAGCATTTTTAATATCAAAATCCACCTTCGATTATTGCCAGCGATTGTCACGGTACGAAATCAGCCGATTATACCTGAATGCCGGTAGATATGGCCAGGTCATTTATAATACATTTTTGCTAAAAGAAGAATATGGAACGGACAGATATCAGCAACTAACCATAGCTAAAGCACTTAATGCCGCTGCGGTGTACCGAAATGATGGCACACTCTACAAAATGATGCTTGATTGGAAAGATGTAGAAGGTGAAAGCCAGCAAGTGTTTCACATTTTTGACGAATTTAAAGGAGAAGACCTAAACACACTAGCGGTAGCCTACACCTATCAAGCTTATAAAGAATATCCTAATGATGAGGCTTTTAAAAAATTATTTGAAAAAGCATTTTATGAACTGGTATTTGAAAATGATTTGAAACCTGGCGATTATGTATCAGCCGCTGAAGACAGTACCACTATAAATAAATTATCCTCACTGCTTGATAGTATTAACATGCCTTCCGGGGGTAAACGTAGTAGTAAAATTTCTAATATAAATAGAAAAAAGAAAGCGCAAGAAACTATGGAACTTGCCGAAGAAGACTACTACAAAGCTGCCTTTGTACCTTATTGGAACGACTCTCTTTTTATGGCAACCTTTGAAGAAACTGTGGATCAATATAACCAAAGCAGCTATAGAGAACGAAAAGGATATAGTTATACAAAAAGGCGCAAAAAATACGATCCAAATTACTCTCTCGGGGTCGACTCTATATTGATTGTAAGCCCAGACTATGTAAAACTTGATGAACGCCAAAAAGATGGGATAAAATACCTGACTACTGACGAAAAACTTGAAGAGTACAAAGATGAGCTTGAAAAAATAGCCGCGGACATAAATCTAAATACTCAAATACTGGACTATAAAAACATCTCAAAGGATGATGTAGATAAGTTCAATGACTTATCACTAATGAAAAATTGGATTGACGAACGCTTAATGCATGAAAACGTAAAAGCCTTGGTCAGTGATTTTGACAACATTGAGCCTTTGAGGAAAAAATATGGCACAAAATATATTTCATACACCGGAAACCTTTCCCTAAGGGTAAAAGAAAACAATGTGGTTCCCAAGTTGATTTATTCCACTATTTTATTTCCCCTATTACCGTTTACCATTGCCAGCCTGGTCACTCCTGAGTATCAAAGCTTCAATTACTTCTTCCTATTTGATATAAGCAATGGCAACGCTTTACTTGCCGAGTATAACTACTATCAAACCAGTGATAGCAAAGACTATTTGCACAGCATACTTTATAACCATTTGATACAAGTAAAAGCAAAATAAATATGAATCGTCTTACTTATATAATCGTATTAGCCATATTCACTTCAAGTGCTTTGCTTGCCCAAAATAAAAATGTACCTGGCTACATGGGAAAAAGATGGAACCTACAATACCAAGCCTATCTTTTCCCTTCATATATCAATCCTAATACTTCCAAGGTAAAAGTTGATGATAATGAATTGGATCGGTCTCTATCCGTAAATTTTCAAAGCCATATTACGGCAGGATACACCTATTCCAAGAAAATGGAATTTCTGGCAGAATACCATATGTCCAGCACTAATTTCAATCCATATTCAGATTATTTATATGACTACGATACAGACCAGCTTTACTACCCAGGATTGAAAGCCAAAGGTGGAGCCATCGGCATTCGCCTATACTCCAAGCACTTTTCTCCATTAGGCTCGCATATTTCGTTCAAAGTGGGTTTCACAAAACTCGATGTAGAAGATCTCAACTATTCCTATAAAAATACGAACGGACTACCGCAGCAATTTACTATTAGTGGGGGCTCTAAAGTAGCTCCAACACTTTCGGTAGGTTTTGGTACCAATAGAGTTATTAAAGATTTTTTTGTGCTTAGTTATGGATTAGACCTAAGCTTATATACTGGTATATTTAATTCTGCCAGTCCACTTAGCTTGCTTGATGACTTTGGCAACTATGTGTACCCAAGTGCGGGAAACAGCGAATCTAACCAGGAGGCTTATTTACAAACCGCTGAACAACGATACGGTTTGATGTCTATGGTTAATTTTAAGCTTGGATTTGGTATTTTGCTATAAGTACATTATCAAAATACCCCATTGCTTAGTATCTAAGTAAATTACACTCGTATTAATATATTTTAATATGTCTGACACCAAGCCTTGCCCACAGTGCAAATCTCCTTATGCATATCCAATGGGTGCACTAATGATATGCCCTGAATGCGGCCACGAATGGAACCCTAATGAGGTAGATGAAAATGCATTATTGGTAAAAGATGCCAACGGAAATGTTTTAGAGAATGGCGACTCGGTAGTTGTGGTTAAAAACCTTCCGGTAAAAGGACATCCAAAACCTATAAAGGCCGGCACCAAAGTGAAAAACATTCGTCTTGTGGATGGGGATCACAATATTGATTGCAAGATAGATGGCTTTGGCTCAATGGCATTAAAGTCAGAGTTTGTGAAGAAAGCTTAGTATTCGCTTTTAAACTCCCTATATTTCTCGACTCTGCTCCAAATGACTACTACTTAAATCACATTGGGCGGAGTGGTATTTCTTACACCGATTGACACCTAAGCATTGCCTGTTCACACCAAATTATAAAGCATAAAAAAGGCCCCCGACAATGTCGAGGGCCTTCATATGATTTAGTGTTTAGCTAATTAAGCCTCACCTACTACTTCAAAGTCAAAATCTACAACTACCTCACGGTGCAAACGTATTTTTGCTTGGTAAGGACCTGTAGCTTTTACGGTACCACCTTGAATCTGGATGTACTTTCTATCAATATGGTGACCCATTTTAGAAAGCTCATCAGCAAGGTTGGCATTGTTGATAGATCCAAAAAGTTTGTTACCCTTACCAACTTTGGTAGTGATTTTCATTTTCTGATCGTTCAACTGAGCAGCAACTTTTTGTGCTTCTTCGATTTCCTTAGCTTCCTTGTGCTTGCGTTGCTTGATGTTTTCAGCAAGCATTTTTTTAGCACCAGGGGTAGCTTGTACCGCCACTCCCGAAGGAATAAGAAAGTTACGACCGTAACCTGGTCTTACTTCTACGATATCATCCTTGTAGCCAAGGTTTTCTACGTCTTGTTTCAGTATCAATTCCATAGCTCTCGGTCTTATTTAAGGTTATCAGCTACATAAGGCAACAAAGCCAGGTGACGTGCACGCTTAATGGCTCTGGCAACTTTACGCTGGTATTTCAGTGATGTTCCGGTGATTCTTCTAGGCAAAATTTTACCCTGCTCGTTAATGAACTGAAGAAGGAACTTAGTGTCTTTGTAATCTACGTACTTAAGTCCGTAACGTAGGAAGCGGTCATACTTCTCTCTCTTACCTGTATCAATTTTAAGAGGCTGAAGATATCTGATTTCGGATTGATTCGATCCGGTTTCTAATTCACTCATGATTCAAAAATTTTTAGGCGTTAATTTTCTTTCTTCTGGTCTTGGCAAATTCTACGTGATGCTTATCCATTTTCATGGTAAGAAAACGCATGATACGCTCATCACGCTTCATGTCCACTTCTAGTGGTCCAATAGCTTCACCAGGAGCCTGAAATTCGATTAGGAAATAAAAACCACTTCTCTTGTGCTCGATTGCATAGGCCATTTTCTTTAGCCCCCAATCTTCTTCGTGAAGTACTTTTCCATCCTTACTTTCGATAAGGCCTTTAAACTTCTGTACCGTTTCCCTTACCTGCTCAGGAGATAAGACGGGATTCATGATGAAAACGGTTTCGTACTGATTCATCTGTTAAAGATTTAATTATTAATATATTACCCTCTTTTATCCAAAAAGGACGGCAAAAGTAAGGAATTTTCATTAACCAAACAGCCTCAATTCAATTTTACTACAGCCCTTCTATATTATTGCCATCTGTAGTAAAGTTCTCCCCAAAATTTGAACAAGTACTTCCATCTGAAGGTAGCTTTCCTATATTTGCCCCAATGGAAAATTTCATTGTATCTGCACGTAAATATCGCCCCCAGGCATTTGATGAAGTAGTAGGTCAGCAGCACGTAACCAATACATTGCTCAATGCTATCAATCAAAATCATCTGGCACAAGCGCTATTGTTTACCGGCCCCCGTGGTGTTGGCAAAACTACTTGTGCGCGTATTCTCGCTAAGATGATAAATAGCGAAGACGCTACGGGCGATGATCAGGATTTTTCATTCAACATATTTGAGCTGGATGCCGCATCAAATAACTCGGTAGATGACATCCGAAACCTGATTGATCAAGTGCGCTTTGCCCCTCAGGTAGGAAATTATAAAGTGTATATCATTGACGAGGTTCACATGCTTTCTCAGGCAGCTTTTAATGCTTTCCTCAAAACACTGGAGGAGCCACCAGCTCACGCCATTTTTATTTTGGCCACTACCGAGAAGCACAAGATTATACCAACCATTTTGAGCCGGTGCCAGATTTTTGACTTCAAACGAATTACTGTTGAGGATACTGCCAAACATCTCCAAGGTGTTGCTGAAAAAGAAGGCATAACAGCTGACGCTGAAGCTCTTCACATCATTGCTCAGAAAGCAGATGGTGCCCTGCGGGATGCTCTTTCTATTTTTGATAGAATAGTTTCCTTTTCAGGTGAAAACATCACTTATAATGATGTAATTACCAATTTGCGCATTCTTGATTATGATTATTATTTCCGCACCACTGACTTAATTTTACAAGGAGATCGCTCAGGGCTCTTGCTTATTTTTAATGAAATTCTAGATAATGGATTTGACGGCCATTTATTTATAAATGGCTTGGCTGCACATTTTAGAGATTTACTTGTATGTCAAGATCCTAAAACATTACGACTCCTTGAAGTTGGCGATAGCACTAAGGAGCGCTACAATCAACAATCCAAAGTGGTAGATCCCTTATTTTTACTTAAGTCACTGAGGCTGCTAGGAGAAGTTGATGTGAAATATAAAGGGAGTAATAATGCCCGGTTGCTTGTAGAGCTTTCGCTGCTGCAGCTTTCGCAATTGGTTCATGGAGAGCCTGAAAAAAAAAAGCCTAGTCCTGAGGTAAGGGAAAAGTCGGAAATTGGAAGTCGGGAGTCGGGAGTCAGCAAGGAATCGGGAGTTGAGAGACGGGAGCCGGTAGAAAACAAACCGCAGACCTCAAACCACAAACCGCCAACATCCCCTTCGCCTCCGGTACAGGAAAAAGCTCCGAGTTATAAGCCTGAGCCAAGCGTTGCCCCTCCTACTCCACCAAAACAAACTTCTACCACTCCGGGTAAGCTGAAAAAAAGGAGAAGTTCATTTTCAATTTCTGGCAGCCTGGAGGGAAAAGCAACCGCTGAAGGCGAAGAAGAATCAGATATTGACGACACCGCCATCAATCCTGACTTACCTAAGGACGCCTTTGATGAAGCGCAATTCACCAATATTTGGAATGAATATATTGAAGTGGTAAAAAGCCAAGGCCAGCAGCGCATCTACAGCACACTGGCCAATAAAGCTTTTAAGCTCAAAGAAAATTTTACGGTGGAACTTCATTTAGAGAATGAAATTCAGGAATCGTACTACCACGAAGGTAAATCTGAAATTCTGAAATATATCCGCCAAAAACTGAATAACTACTCTTTACAATTTGAAATTAAGATTATTAAAAACGCTAAGAAACTGGAACCCTACAGCGCACAGGAGAAGTTTAAATACATGGCCGAAAAAAATCCTAATCTCCTAATTCTGAAGCAAAGATTAGATCTTGACCTTGAGTAAATGTACAATCTTCACAGATTGTTATTTTTGCAATTCTTTAAAAGAAAAGACCACCAACACAACGAGTTTATTTAGGGCCAATTGGCCCGTCAATAATTTAATATAATACCATGACACAGACACCAAAAATCATTTATACCAAAACGGACGAAGCTCCAGCATTGGCTACTTACTCTTTGCTACCTATTATTAGTGCTTATACTGATACGGCCGGTGTAGAAGTAGAAACCCGCGACATTTCCTTGGCGGGAAGAATTCTTGCTTTGTTTCCTGAGTTTTTGAATGATGATCAAAAAGTAGGCGATGCTTTGGCAGAACTTGGTGCTCTTGCTAAAACCCCGGAAGCCAACATTATTAAGCTTCCGAATATTAGTGCTTCTATCCCACAATTAGAAGCTGCGATTAAAGAACTTCAAAGCAAAGGTTACAACCTTCCTGATTATCCTAAAGATCCACAAACCGATGCTGAAAAAGCAATACGTGCGAAATATGATAAGGTAAAAGGTAGTGCCGTAAACCCGGTACTTCGCGAAGGAAACTCTGATCGCAGAGCGCCTCGCGCAGTGAAGCAATATGCTAAAAAGCACCCACACAGAATGGGAGCCTGGAGCAGTGATTCAAAATCTCATGTAGCCAGCATGAGTCACGGTGATTTTTACGGAAGCGAAAAATCAGTTACCGTTCCTGCGGCTACTGATGTAAAAATTGAATTTTTTGGAGATGATGGAAATAAGCGTGTTCTAAAAGAAAAAACTGCCCTACTTGCCGGAGAAATTATTGATGCATCCGTGATGAGCAGCGAGGCCTTGAAGGAATTCTTAGCTAGGCAAATTGAAGACGCCAAGGAAAAAGATGTGTTGTTTTCATTGCACATGAAAGCTACCATGATGAAGGTTTCTGACCCAATCATTTTTGGAACTGCCGTTAGAATTTTCTTTGCTGATGTATTTGCAAAACACGCTGAAACGCTCAATTCTATTGGTGTAGATGTGAATAATGGTTTTGGCGATTTACTTGCTAAAATAGAAAACCTTCCAGCCGACCAGAAGGCAGAAATTGAAGCTGATATTAAAGAAGTGTACGCCAAGCGTCCTGATGTGGCTATGGTAAATTCTGATAAAGGAATTACCAACCTGCATGTACCGAGTGATGTAATTATTGATGCTTCAATGCCTGCAATGATTCGTACTTCGGGACAAATGTGGGATAAAGATGGAAAGCAAAAAGATACCAAAGCCGTAATTCCAGACAGAAGCTACGCTGGTGTTTACCAAGAAACTATTGACTTCTGCAAGGAGCACGGGGCATTTGACCCAACCACCATGGGAAGTGTTTCTAATGTAGGGTTGATGGCTCAAAAAGCTGAAGAATACGGCTCGCATGACAAGACTTTCCAAATGAAAGCTAACGGAGCTGTAAAAGTAATTGACGCCAATGGCGATGTGCTTTTGGAGCACGCGGTAAAGCAAGGTGATATTTGGAGAATGTGCCAAACTAAAGATGCACCGATAGAAGACTGGGTAAAACTTGCTGTAAATCGCGCTCGTGCCACTGGAAATCCCGCCATTTTTTGGTTGGATAAAAACCGTGCGCATGATGCCGAGATTATTAAGAAAGTAGAAAAGTACTTACCCAATCACGATACAAGTGGTTTAGATATTCAAATCCTTGCACCAGTTGATGCCACCCGGTTTTCACTAGAAAGAATCAAAGAAGGAAAGGACACTATTTCGGTAACTGGAAACGTATTGCGCGACTACCTTACTGACCTCTTCCCTATTTTGGAAGTTGGTACTTCGGCCAAAATGCTTTCTATTGTTCCGTTGATGAATGGCGGTGGATTGTTTGAAACCGGAGCCGGAGGTTCTGCACCAAAACACGTAGATCAGTTTGTAGAAGAAAACCACTTGCGTTGGGATTCTTTGGGCGAATTTTTGGCCCTGGCGGTTTCACTGGAACATCTGGGGCAAACGTACAACAACCCGCGAGCTTTGATATTGAGTGAAACTTTGGATGAAGCTACCGCCAAGTTTTTGGACAAGGACAAGTCACCTTCACGTAAAGTGGGAGAACTTGACAACCGTGGCAGCCACTTTTACCTGGCTATGTACTGGGCCGAAGCCTTGGCCAATCAAACCAAAGATGCGGAGTTGCAGACCGCGTTTAAAACAATTTCTCAGGATCTTGAAGCGAGCGAAGAAACCATTATAAATGAGTTAAACTCCGTACAAGGAAAGCCAGTAGATATTGATGGCTATTACAAGGGTGATGATGAGAAGATTTCAGCAGCCATGCGCCCAAGTAAAACCTTGAATTCTATTTTGGAAAAGATTTCTGCTGCAGTTTAGAGCAGATTTTTTTGAATAATACTTCTCGACTCCGTTCGAAGTGACTTGTACTAGGTCACATTGAGCGGAGTCGAAATGTTTTGGTGTTTCTTTGATAGACTTCTCTTTTACATTCACTCCTTTTATACTTTTGATAGCTATGAAAAAATACATCCTGCTTTTTACCCTCAGCCTGCCCATGTTTTTAGCTGATGCTAAAGAACCACCTGTTTATACCAAAGCAGAAATACTGGGAGATGTAGATCCATCATCAAACAAGGGCTTTGATAAAATAAAGAGTAAGTACACCACCAAAAGTGATATTTACTTGCGTGATGAAGTGTATGATGCTTTTAGGGATATGTGGAAAGATGCCAGGAAAGATGGGGTGAACCTTATCATCATTTCGGCCATGCGCAACCGCAACTACCAGGCAGGCATCTGGAACCGCAAGTGGAACAGCTATGGTGGAGATATATCGGATAGGGCCGAACGCATTTTGCAATACAGCAGTATGCCCGGTACCAGCCGCCACCACTGGGGTACAGACTTTGACCTAAACTCACTGGAAAACAGCTATTTTGAATCAGGTGAAGGAAAAAAGATTTATGAGTGGCTAAGTGCCAATGCCCATAAGTACGGCTTCTTTCAGCCTTATACTTTATTTGATGATTATCGCGATGCCGGATATAGGGAAGAAAAATGGCATTGGAGCTACTACCCTACTGCGTCCAGATTTCAGCGGGCTTACAATCATGTTGTAAAATATGATGACATAAAGGGATTTGAGGGCAGCGAGTATGCACCAACACTGGACGTAATCAATAACTATGTAAATGGTATTGAGACACCTCCCTATTTTGAAGGGCAATAGGAACGGTAAAGTAAAAAGTACTGCCTGCCCCGTACGTGCTCTCAGCCCAGATTTCTCCTTTGTTCTTTTCTACAAAATCTTTGCTCAGCATTAGGCCCAAGCCTGTGCCCTGCTCACTGGCTGTACCTTGGGTAGAAAAAGTTTCTACGGAAAAAATACGAGATAGGTTTTCCTTCAAAATACCGATGCCCGTATCGGCCACTGAAATTTTCAAAAAACTATTTTGCGCTTCACTGATGGATATGGTAATGGTATCTCCTTGACGGCAAAATTTTATCGCGTTGCTCAGCAGATTTCGTATTACCAGCTTTATCATATTAGGGTCAGCGTGTGCGATGTATTTCTGATTTTCATCAAAATACACTACTAGGTTTTTACTTTTGATTTTGGCCTTTAACAATACAAGGCTACGGCTTATCTCAGCCGAAATATCAAAACTCTCTGGCTCTATCCTTTCGCCATCAAATTGACTTTTGGCCCAAACCAATAGATTTTCTAAAAAGCCAGTTACATTATTGAGGTTCTCACCCAGTCTCGGTAGAATGTCTTTTACATCTTTTTCATCGAGTTCGCCATCCTTGCTCATTTCCAATATTTGCGTAAGCATACCAAGCGGCCCACGCACATCGTGCGAAATAATGGATAGCAACCTGTTTTTTACCTCATTGAGTTCTTTGAGCTCTGCGGCTTGCAGGCGCAAGCGAGATTGATCGTTGGCATACTGGGTAATATCCCTAAAAATCAATAACCGACCACGATAGGATGCACTGTCCCGCAGTGATTTGCACCTTACTTCATAAAAATGATCTTTCCCATCAATCATTACGTGTAAGTCTACATCACCCTCATAGTCCTTGTCCAAAAGTAGGTTCATCAATTTTTGATCTAAATGGGCCATCCCGCTAAAAACCGTGCCCACCAAATCGCCCCTTTCTTTTTGAATAATAGCAAGCAGTCTAGGATTATAATCTATTATCCTGTGCTTGGCATCCAGCACTAGCCAGCCTTCACGCATGTCATTTATTACCCTATCACGCGCCATAGGAGAAAGGTCAAAAAGCCTAAACCGCAACAAGCCTATACCTACCAAAATACCCGAAAACAAAAAGGCAAAAGGCGTGGAGTCTATATTTCCAAACACACCAGTTTTGAAAATTACCAATACATTGGCCGCCCAAGGCACTAACGTACCCAAAAGGATAATGAAAGATTGCTGACGCAAAACCCCTGATGATGATTTTAAGCTTCTGATAAGCACATAGATGCCTGAGGCTATCAATACATAAAAATAGGTGACGTGCACATAGTACCACGGCCCTGCTGTAAATTGAAGCCAGGCATAAGTTTCCGTTTGCATTAATTGATACTCGGCATAATGCAAATGATGCAGAGGATTGGTCCAAACCATGAGCAAAGAAAGACTGGCAAAACCAAAGAGGCCGGCAAGTATGGAAGTATTTAGCTTACAATCGCGGCCCGTAAATTTGAGCACAAATACGAACCAAATTGTAGGAACCAGCACCACTCCCAAGTATTCCACGTTTATCCAAAAAAGCATTTCGCCAAGCGTATCTTGAGCAAGAGAAAGACCGTAGCCTGCAGCCCAAATAGCTATTACTGCCATACATGCTCCAAACCATTTGGCCGAAACTCCAAGCCGGGTATACATTACCATAGCCAACAATACGGTGATCAGGCTAAAACCAATAAGTAAAAGGGAATATGAGTTGAGTAATATTTCCATTAAAAGCAGCCGCCCATTTTAGGGACAAAATAATTTCTTGAGTTTGAGCTATTGACCAAAAACTATAGCGCAAATTACATTTTTTTGACGACCACTCTTAGAGACATTTATGATCAACACCTTAATTTTACTCAGGATATTGAACTCTTACATGATAAATGTTCATCAATAATTTCTTAAAGATTTTCTTTATTTCCTTGATTTCCCGAAGGGTGATTTCTGCATTTTCAAACTGCCCCGTGTCCATTTGATGGTCAATAATATTTTCTACCAAAGAATCAATTTTGTCGTGATCGGGTTTATCCAAACTTCGGCTGGCTGCCTCTACTGAATCCGCCATCATCAATGCCGCAGTTTCTTTGCTAAAAGGCTTGGGACCCGGGTAAGTGAATTTTTCTAAATCCACTTCCTCTTCCGGAAAGTTTTTGATGTATTGCTTGTAAAAGTACATTACCGTAGAAGTACCATGATGCGTACGAATAAAATCGATCAATACATCTGGCAAATTATTCTTCTTGGCCAGCTTTATACCATCTCGTACATGCTTAATAATAATCTCAGCGCTTTCCTGAAATGAAAGTTCATCATGTGGATTAAGCCCCGTGCTCTGGTTTTCTATAAAATACATGGGGTTGGTAAGCTTTCCAATATCATGATACAAAGCTCCGGTTCTTACTAACAGCGCGTTGCCGCTTATTTTGAGTACTGCAGCCTCTGCCAAATTAGCTACCTGCATAGAATGCTGAAAAGTACCTGGTGCCTCCTGAGCCAGCCGCCTTAGTAAAGGATTGTTGGTATCACTAAGTTCCAAAAGACTTACGTCAGAAACGAAGCCAAAAATCTTTTCCTGAAAATAAATAAGTGGAAAAGACATTAACGTTAAAAATCCGTTTCCCGCAAAGAAGGCAAAGTGCAGGGGGTCAAGATTTTTTAATGAACCTTCTTGAATAATTGCCATACTGAAATAGGAAATACAGTACACCAAAATGATTTTTGCGGCAGTAAAAAACAGCTGACTACGCTTGTATAAATTATTGACCAACACTACCGAAAATACCCCAGCTACGAACTGCAGAAATACAAACTCAAAACTATTTGGCAGCATGAGGCCACACAGTAATATAGCCATCATGTGTACAAACAATGCAAGGCGAGTATCAAAAAATGAGCGAAGGGTAATGGGCAAAATAGTAAACGGAACTAAGTAAACGTAGTTAACACCAAAGTCCAGTACTACCCTGCAAAGCCCCACTACCATGAGCACATTTATAAGTATAAAAGTTAGTTTGGAAACATCTTCCATAATCTGCTTTCTAAACTGTGTAAGGAAAACAAACAGCACCGAAAACAGAAGACCTATTTGTAAAATTTGGCCGGCTAGAATAAAATAAAACCCGTATTGCCCGGAATGTGATCCTTCATAGCTTTTACGCAGAGAGTTAAGCTTCGCAAACTTTTCATCATCAATAATATTTCCCTTAAAAATGATCAACTCACCCTCTTGCACAATACCCCTGGTGGGTACAATTCCCTCCAATTGAGATTTAAGATAGCTCCCACTCAGCTTTTCATCATAAAATACATTGTAATCCAGATGACTCAATAAAATGGGAACAATAAAATCCTGCAGTATATCAGAGCTATCCGCATAAGCTTTTCGCAAAAATGAAGTAGCGCTGCTTATTGAGTGAAAATCCTGAACCCTTGCCGGTGAACTCACTCCTTTTATAGTAATTAGTACCTCACCTGTTTTCCCCTCTTCATCACCAATGGGCTTTAACACGCCTTTTTGATACACTTCACCTAATAAGTCGCGTGCCGTATTTTTAAGTGTTCTTCTAAATTCGTCCTTCTGCTTAGCCGATTTTTTTCTAGCCAAAAGCTCAAGCGCATCGACCTTGGCCCACTCTATTTTATACTCGTCCTCAAAGGCAATCAGAGCATCTTCTGCCACATCATCATCCTTACGGAGAAACATGGTTTTACTTTCTACAATAGACTTCCGCTCCTTTTCTAACTCCTCCTCCGTCTTTAGCACAGGAAAGTCAAAAGGCGCCACAAGGTTTTCGTAGAGCCACGGTTTTCCCTTTTGAAACTCGTATTTAAACTTAACTTCACGGGGATTTATATACACCACAAGCGCTATAGAAATGGCAAATAGTACAAGCCCTGCAAAGCGGGTTTGGTGATTCTGTAAATAAAGCAGTAGCTTTTTCATTGTTAGGTATTCGTCCTCAAAAATAGGTATAAAGCACAGTCCCGCAAATTCGCCTTATTTTTCTGTATTTTCGCGCCTCTTAGCAATAAATTAAAATCCATATATAATGAGAGATGTTGTAATTGTATCTGCCGTAAGAACCGCAATCGGAAGCTTTGGTGGAACTTTAGCCTCTATTCCCGCTACTCAATTAGGATCTGCAGCCATCAAAGGTGCATTAGATAAAATCGGGCTCGACCCAAAAGAAGTTCAAGAAGTAATAATGGGTAATGTGCTACAAGCCGGCCTGGGTCAGGCCCCTGCTCGTCAGGCTGCTTTAGGCGCTGGACTAAGCGTAGACGTACCTTGTACTACCATCAACAAAGTTTGTTCATCAGGTATGAAAGCCGTGATGCAAGCAGCTCAGGCTATCAAAAGTGGTGATGCTGACGTAATTGTAGCCGGTGGTATGGAAAATATGAGTGCGGTGCCTCACTACATGGATGCCCGTAATGGTCAAAAATTGGGAGACATGAAATTAAGAGACGGTCTTTTGCTTGACGGTCTTACCGATGTATACACCAGAGGCCACATGGGTAACTGTGCTGAGCTTTGCGCTAAAGACATGGAATTTAGCCGTGAGGAGCAGGATGCATTTGCAATTGAAAGCTACAAGCGCAGTGCTGCTGCCTGGGAAGCCGGAAAATTTAGCGATGAAGTTGTTCCTGTAACCGTGCCTCAACGTAGAGGTGATGCGATTGAATTTAATCATGATGAGGAATACAAAAACGTAAAATTTGAGAAAATCCCTCAGCTGCGTCCCGTATTTGATAAAGAAGGTAGTGTAACTGCTGCAAACGCTTCGACCCTTAATGATGGCGCTGCTGCACTTATCATTATGAGTGCTGAAAAAGCTGAAGAACTTGGACTTAAGCCATTGGCTAAGATTACTGCTTACGCTGATGCTGCTCAAACTTCTGAATGGTTTACTACTGCTCCGGCTAAAGCTGTGCCTATCGCTTTAGCGAAAGCTGGATTGGATAAAGACCAAATTGATTTTTACGAGCTAAACGAAGCTTTCTCTGTAGTAGGATTGGCTAACATGAAGCTACTTGGCATAGACGCTAGCAAGACCAACGTAAATGGTGGAGCCGTTTCTATCGGTCACCCACTAGGTTGCTCTGGAGCTCGTATTTTGGTTACCCTTATTAATGTATTGAAGCAAAACAATGGTAAATACGGTGCTGCCGGAATTTGCAACGGTGGCGGTGGTGCTTCAGCTGTAGTAATCGAATCAGTTTAGTAGTATTAGCTGAAATTATGCAATACGGAGTTTGCACCCTTAGTGCTATACCCATGCGCAAAGAATCTGACGACACCGCTGAAATGGTGAACCAGGTTGTGTTTGGAGAAACTTTTGAAATATTGGAGCACACCAAAAAGTGGTCTTTTATAAAATTGGCACATGATGGCTATGAAGGCTGGATAGACAGCAAGCAGCTATTACCCATTAGTCAAAAGTTTTATGAGCAAGCAAACTCGCAAGTTCCCTTCACCTCGCAAGAGTTGATTGAAATAATATCTGAAGAAAAAACGGCAGAATTCTATCCCATCTTTTTGGGGTCTATTCTGCCGTTTTATAATAAGGGAATGGTACAAATTCAGGATAAAGAATACCGTTTTAATGGCGCTGTAGCTCAATCGCAAAAAAGCCGCGAAGAGCTTGTAGAACACGCCTATCAATATATGCATACCCCCTACCTATGGGGTGGCCGCACACCTTTTGGTATAGATTGTTCGGGTTTTACCCAAATGGTATATCGCTTATGCGGATATAGCTTGCCGCGTGATGCTTACCAACAAGCAACAGAAGGTGATACCCTCAGTTTTATAGAAGAGAGCGAGCCGGGTGATTTAGCTTTTTTTGATAATGAAGAGGGACGAATTACGCACGTAGGCATCATTCTCAGCGATAATTACATCCTCCACGCCAGTGGAAAAGTTCGCCTGGACAGATTAGACCAAACCGGCATCTTTAACCGTGAAACGGGAAATCATACGCATAAGCTGCGAGTGATTAAAAAAATACTTTGAAAAATTGGGGGGCGATTGACGTTTTAGGCCCTGCTACGCCCCCCTTACTCTCTATTCCCGACTACCTACTCCCGAATTGTCCTGTGTTAATAACTCCTACCCTTCACTTTCAAATCCAAACATTTGCTCCTGTATCTTTAAGGTTCGCAAAAATTCGCCCCTATGAAAGTTACAGAGATACTCCCTATTGAAGATACTGACAGCATTGAAATTCCATATTTTGAAGTAGGCGTGGCGGCAGGAGAGCCTACCTACGTTTCTCAATCTTTTGAAACTACCATAAACGTAAGCCGTGAGCTTATCAAAAATCGCAAGGCTACGTTTTGCGTTCGTGTAGTGGGTCAATCTATGATAGATGCCGGCATTGATGATGGCGATCTGCTGATAGTAGATAAATCTCTACCGCCTGACAACAATAATATTGTATTGGCTGTAATCAATGGCGACTATACCGTAAAGCGCCTCTACAAGCGTGGTGAAGACTTATACCTGCAACCCGAAAACAAAAATTACGACCCTATAAAAATCACCCAATTCATGGATTTCCGCATTTGGGGTGTAGTTACCGGGCTTATCAAAAAGCTTCTTTAAGCTCCTGATTAAAAATCTCTTAGACGAATAACCATATAGTGGATATAACGGGAATTCCTGTTATCCATTAGTTAGCAACGATTAGAGACCATGAAAAAAATTTTAATTTTTCTAGTACTTTTAATAAGCTTAACTGCTAAAGGTCAAAACGTAAACGTATCCAATGGAAGTGTTTTTGACGGAGAGCCTTATTTAGCGATAAATCCAAATAACTCTCAACATATTGTAATCGCTTGGATGGGTTGGGTAAACCTTGCTAATCGCTTTCAGATAAAAACCAAAGCAAGTTTTGATGGAGGACAAACCTGGAGCACACAAATAAATCTGCCACATACAGTTTCAGGATATTCATCAGCAGATCCGAGTTTAGACTTCGATCATTTAGGCAATGTTTATGTCTCTTACATCGATTTTACAGGGGTAACACCACCTGTAACAGGAGGTGTTTATATTTCAAAATCCACAGATGGCGGCTTAACTTGGGGAACTCCTTTTGTAGTGATTAATACTTCTTTTGACGGGACAAAATGGCCTATAGACAGACCTTGGATGGCAATCGACAGGTCTAACGGACCTAATCGAGGCAACATTTATATCACCTCATTTAATTTAAACCGATTAAACCCTCCTTTTAATCCTTATTTATCTGTTTCTTCAGATAACGGAAGTACATTTTCAAGTAGATATGCAGACACAACCAACTGGCTTGCTGGCAGTATTAATCCATTACCAATTTGTTTCCCAACGGTAAGTAGTTCAGGAGTTTTGTACTTATCGTACCCTTCTTATGTTCTTACACAGAGCCTTTATTCGCAATCTTTACTGGGTATTTCACATGACGGTGGAAATGGTATTTCACATGAAATTATTGTAACTAATAACCCTCCAGCACATTTAGAAGATTATCCTCTAGCTAAAAAAGGTTCTCCATTAATTAATGATCCATCTGATTCTTTGCATCTAGCATTTGTATTTTTAAGTGGTGAGACAGGAGACCTTGATGTTTATCTCACAGAAACCTATGATGCTGGAATTAACTGGTCACTTCCTCAAAGAATTAATGATGATCCAATATTCAATAATAGAATGCAGGATTTGGTTTGGGCCGACTTTGACAATGATGGAGATCTGGTAATAAGCTGGAGAGACCGAAGAAATGGCTCAGACAGTACCTTTCAAGCCAATACAGAAATATGGGCCGCATTCAGATGTAAAGACTCTTTAAATTTTGAACCTAACTTCCAACTTACCAACCAATCCATTTTACACGACACGGATTTGGAAGAAGCTGGTAATGATTTTATGTGTATCCAACTGCAAGATGACACCTTGAGTGCTACTTGGGGCGACCCAAGGGATGGCGAAATCAATATTTGGTTTCAACGAATGAATACGAAAGGAGCAGTTCTATCAACGAACCTGATTTCAACGGACAAAGTTCCATCGATTCAGATTTATCCAAATCCGTCAAGTTCAGAACTTACAATAAAGGGGGAACAAATTGAATATATTCAAATATATGACCTGAATGGAAAACTGGTCATCGCAAAGGAAGAACTAAATAAAAGTACTGTTAATATTCAAATCGGTAACTTGAATAGTGGATCATATGTGGTAAAAGTCAAACATAAATTCGGATTACAATCAAGCTCAATTATTAAAAAGTAAACAGTTGCTAATCAAGTACACGGCACCGCCCCTAAATAGGCCACTCACACCACCCAGCCCTTCGTCAGGCTCAGGATAAACCAAGCGGGTCTTCTCGTATCAAGTACAGGGCAGGCCGTACCAGGCGGTTTACTGAGTATAGCTACTACACTTTACCCTGATGCCAGGGATTGATTACCAAGCTCGCGATCCCAAATAGTTCAATCCTTTTACTATTAAGTTAGGCAAACCAAATCTTGATTAAATAGCAAGTTCAGATTAGGCGGTTTCTGTACTCAGAGAAACATTCCGTTATTTTACAAAACCTCGAAAAAAGCCGCACAGTGCTTACTGTTTTACTTTGTGCAACCTAAGAGAATAATAAATGAAATTTAACAGAAGGATACTCTCATTTTTACCAGCTGAATTGCTTGATGAAATTCTTGTAGAATCAAGTATTCAGGCATTTTCAAAAGGAACTGAAATTTTGAAAGAAAAACAAAATGTGAAGGTACTACCAATAGTTATTGACGGACTTGTGAAAGTTTATTCAAGGTTTGATGAAAAGGAATTATTACTCTACTACATCGAACCGGCTCAAAGCTGCGTAATGTCGTTTTACGCTGCACTTAAAAATACACCTAGCAGAATATTTGCTGAAACTGAAGAAGATTCAACACTTCTATTAATACCGGTTCAACATTTGCCCAGCTGGTTAAAAGAATATCCTAAACTCAATGAACTGTTTTACAACCAATTTAATTTAAGGTATTCCGAGCTTTTAGATACAATTAGCCATTTGCTTTTGGACAAATTAGATAAGCGACTATTTGATCACTTAAAAAGAAAGGCAGAATTATCAGATAAGGAATCAATTAGGATAAGTCATAGTCAATTAGCAAATGAATTAGGAACTGCTCGTGAAGTAATTTCGAGGGTAATGAAAAAACTTGAAACAGAGGGGAAAGTTGCTCAAAATTCAGGTGAGATTACAATCATTAGCAAGTAGTGACCACGGTCACTGCGCACCTCAATTTGGTTTCTGACATTTGTATAATAATACAATTACAAATTAAACTTTTTGCTCATGAAAAAAAATATGGGTTCGGCAGACAAAATTATTAGAGTGCTACTCGCTGCCATTGTTGGGGTTCTTTTCTTTACAGGCACTATTTCTGGCACATTAGGCATTATTCTATTAGTTCTGGCAGGCATTTTTGTTTTAACTAGTATGATAAGCTTTTGTCCACTATATGCGCCATTTGGCATAAGCACTTGCCCTGCAAAAGAGAACAAATAACATTGTACACAATTGAATAGGCGGCTCCGTCATTTATTCATAGAAACGGAGTACGCCATTCGCAGCACCCCCCACCCTTACTTACGGGCCAGTTCGCCAGGCAGACCACAGTAGTCCATTATATCAATTATGCCGTTATTTTAGGTTAAGATAAGGCCAAAGTTTTTTGATAGCCACGCCCTCGACCCAACTTGCTAATATGGGTCTTCCACCTTCCTGATAATTTAAGAACTTACGTATTTTGTGTTGAGTCTTTTTTACAATCATCACACACAACAAGGAATCAAAAATTGGGGAAGTTTCCACATAAAAATTAGCTCTCACTGATGACAAATGGTAGAACAGGAAAACCATATAAAAGTAAAAGTTGACCGCTTAAAAAGTGAGTTGGAAACGCTCTTTGCTTTTTTCGAGCAAAAGCGTGACTTTGATAAAATGATATATGATTACTGGAGTGCCAAAGATATTCTTGGACATATTACTTTTTGGCATGAGAGTTTTGCTAGAAATATTTGCGACTTAGGAAAAAACACCAAACCAAACCCCTTAAAGGGAAAACTATCTGAAGTTAATAAGCAAAGTGTTGAAACAACAAGGAAGGAAACAATAGAAAACCTAATTATACGCCTGAAAGATGCTCAGAGTACAATTGAAGAATATATCTACCTGGATAGAATAAACCTGATACCCTACAAGCAAGGCTCACGTAATTATTCACGTGCGGAGCATTTAGACATAGTATCCAACCACATACACAAACACCGCAAGGATATTTATAACAAATATGGAATAGCCTAATAGAAAACTAAAAACTGATTAAGAAGACTGTATAGTGAAAGTACCCCAATGAATCTGACTGATAACTGAGCCTGCAAACTTAAATAGGCCAATCCTTTCCAATTGAAACCGTGAAACCAAATACTAATCCAATAGTAAGTTCAGGTTTGACGTTTATAACATAGAGAAACATTCCCTTATTTTACAAAACCCACAAAATGCAGCCAGAGCTTATTAAAACAGCTGTGTATAGTTCAAATAATATGAATACTAAACACATTATTCTGCCATTTTTCTTGCTGATATTTACATTTAATATCTCAGCTCAGGATGACTATCATCATTTAAGGACATATAGCAAAAGTGAGTTAATTGAAGATCTATCATACTTACACAACTTGCTAATAGAAGGACATCCCGGACTTTATTGGTACAGTTCTGCAAGTGTCTTTTCAACAAATATTGACAAGATTGAAAACTCATTAAAGCCTAGCATGACAGAATTGGAATTCTTAAATGAAGTGGCAAAACTAAACAGCATAATAAAGTGTGCACACTCAGATATAAGGCCATCTAATAACTACGATAAATTTTGGAGGGACTCCGTGAGTTTGATACCAATCAATATCATGAAGGTCAACTCAGAATATGTTGTATATCAAAACCTGAGTGATAAAAAACAACTGAGCTTTGGAACCAAACTAATCTCAATCAACGACAATGAAATTTCAGAAATCGTGGAGCATTTACTACAGTTTATTCCTTCTGATGGCGATAACCAAACAAGGAAATTTAATGCTCTGAAGAGCGGTTTTTATCGCTACTACTCCTACTATTTTGATTCAACAAGTAAAAGTTTCAAAATTGTTTATGAAAACAATACAGGCCAACAATCCGAAGTTTTAATCCAGGGCATTAAAAAAGACGCCTTTGACGAAAAAAGAAGGTCTCTTGAATTGTCTCAATCACATAAAGCTCCAATAAGTTTTGAGATTGTGGATAGCCTCTCCACAGGTATTTTGAAAATACTTTCTTTTAGAAATGACTTAATGGTAAATGAGAACATCGTTTTTGAAAACTATATAAACGACTGTTTTAAACGACTGGATAAATCAAAGTGTGAAAATCTGATTATCGACTTAAGGGGAAATGCAGGAGGATATAGTGAATATGCTGCAGTTCTATTTTCTTTTCTATCGGACTCAACATTTGAATACTGCAAGAAGCAAGTAGTTACTACAGATAAACTAATTAAGGGTGTGGAGTATGATATCCCCGAAACCTTCAATGGTTTTCCGAATGGAATTGTATTCAACAATGGACAATATCAATGGACTAAGCACTCAATTTTGGGCTTGCGGCATCCATCAGAATTTAAATTTACGGGCAATGTCTTTTTTTTAATTGATGGAGGTTGCTCCTCCAC
>JAUHWX010000231.1 GCA_030427285.1 Bacteroidia bacterium | reverse complement strand
TTATGTGCTTCGTTTTTGTTTTGCCAAAAATGAAGAGACCCTGCACAAGGCAGGGTCTTTATTAAAAAATATTGGCTAGTGTGGATTAGTCCTTATAGAAGGTTCCCAACTTTAATGTCCAATCGTAGTCATTAAACTCTAAATCCACATCGGTACTAGGTATATACCCGTTTTTCTTTAGGATTTTAAGTGCTCCATCCGAGCCTCCAAAATCACCGGAAAACCAGTCCATAAGCTTGGGAGCATATACTTCTTCCTCTTCTTTGTCATACTTTACCTGGCTATCCAAGTATTGCTTTGAACTTGCATTTAGCTGCTGATAGATTGTTTTATCATCATATATACGCACCGGTGGACAGCTGGCTGCTCCACAGTTTAAGGCAAAATGTATACGCCAGTCAATTTTTTCAAACTGATACTGTTTGTACCAATCTCCACTAAAGGGGTTTGAAAAATATCCCTTTGAATATTTAGATGTGTTTCTGCGCATCACACCGTGTTCGAGGTTATCAAAACTCACCTTCTCGCCTAGTACTGTAATATTTTCATCACCAAAAAAATCACCACGGTCATCAAACTGTGCAGGGTTTTTGGTAAGCTCATATTGAATTAATCCATTATAGGTATTGATCCAAAATGCGAGTTTCTCCTCTTGTGTGTCTATTTGCTTTTTAAAGTCTGCCGGGTTGCCATTGGCTATTTGGTCTACATATTTTTTGGCCTCCGTCATGTCTTTATCGCGCATGGCTTTTAGGAGGTTTTTAGATACTTCTACATAATCCTGAGCGGCAAGGCTTCCGGCCATACATACGCTCATTACTATCAATGCTATTCTTTTCATTTCAATTGGTTTTGAATATATACGGAAAAACTACCCGAAGGTATTGAAGCATCAACAAGAAAAAGGAGCGATAGTTGACAAATAGAAGAATATCTATTAATTGAGCTTTATCTGCAATTTGAAATTTAGACCTACAGAATAGGGTACCACTTCAAATGGGTACTCTTCGGTGTAAATGGTATTTGAGAAATACACAACAGTGGGCTCAAAACCCAAGCTAAATTTCTCTGAAAGGTGATATGAGGCTCCTACTTTTAAGCAAACAGAAGCCATACTGTTTCTATAATCTCTTTCAGAAAGATCAATCACATCCAAGGTTTGATAATCTAACGACTTGCCTGTGGCTTTTATAAAGTACATATAGCTTGCACCAGCTTCAATATTTAACCTAACATGATCTGTAGCCCAAGGGCGGTACGAAATGCTGAGGGGGAAATTTAAATAATGGTACCTATTGGCATCCACAATCACAATATGATCAGGCTCATTTCTAAAGTCATAACTGGTAATTTTTCCACTTTCGGAATTAATAACAGCATCGCGATAATTCACAAAGTCAAAGTTGGCTTCAGTTTTATAGCTGATATATTCCACACCTCCATTTAAGTAAGTAATACGACCGATTCTTTTGCTGGCTTCAAAACCTACATTCATACTAAATCCACCCGTTTCAGAAACTTTTACCTGATCAATAAAGTCTCTATGAATATAGGCCATCTTATTTGCTGCTACAGAAAACTTACGATACGTAAAATTTGGGTACACCTTGATTGAATAACTCCAAGGACTTTTTTCCTGCAAAGGACTCACGTAAGCTTCTTTTTCTGCTTTAACAATCTTCATGGGAATTACAGGTGCTTTTAAACTTGGAGTTTTCAAGTCATCCAGATCCACCATCAACTCAATAGGTTTGGCATTAAATTTATAATTGGAACTTTCCAGTCCATCAGGAACAAGAGCCATTCCGGTTGATGATTTCTCCAGTTCCTTTTTCGAAATTTCGCTTTGAATTGGAGCTGCCGAAGCTTCTAAACTTTGATCTTCTGACCTTCCACCTGTATCAGCCATATTCTGTGTTGCTAGCCCTTGTGCATACACAGTTGAAGTATTTTCAGCCAGAGCTGAAGAGTTTTCTTTAATCGTAATATCAGAATTAAGGCTATCCACAAATAAGGCTGGAGGATCCTGTTCTACAGCCTGCTCATCGGTAATTTTTTCCAAATGATCAGAGCCTGTGGTAGTAGCATTTTGCCCGGCTATTTCAGCTTCATTACTTTGTCCACCAAACCCTGATGCTCTATTTTGTAATTCATCACCTACCCTGGTCTCTCCTCCTTGAATAGAAGCATTTTTATTTGCTTTAAAATCAGAAAAACGGCCATCACCTCTGTAGGCTTCGGTGCTATTATCGTTGTGAAATACATTAAATCTTGAAAAAGAAGAACTACTGAAAAAACCAATGCTTAGCAAAATAAGCACTACGCTTACCATAGCCCCTACACGCATCTGTTTGAAAAACATTGCGCGCTCCAGCTTTTGCTCAAATACAGCCCAGTCATCAGCAAAGTGCTCTCCGCCATGACTCAGTTTCTCTCTGAGAAAATCTTCCATATTTTTTTTCTCGTTCCTCACTGATACTTGTCCTTCAACGTTTTTGCCAAAAGGCGTTTTCCTTTGGCCAATTGGCTTTTTGACGTTCCTTCTGAGATACCCAATTGCCCGCCAATTTCCTTGTGGGTAAATCCATCCAAAATATATAGGCTCAACACCGTACGGTAGCCAATCGGCAAACTATCCAGTGCATCTATGACTTGTCTTGCCGAAATAGGTTGCTTGCGCTCAAGCTCATAATCAAAAGTTTCACTTTCACTTAACTGAACATCCTCAATGTTAACTTTTATACCCTTGCGCACTTCTTTTTTAATTGCGGTGATACTGTTGTTAATCATAATTCGGGTAATCCAGGTTTCAAGGGAAGAATCTCCTCTGAACTTGCTGATATTGAGAAACACTTTTATAAACCCATCATGCATAAAGTCGCGAGCTTGCTCCATATCATTGGCATACCTGCGGCATACAAATACCATCTTTGACGAAAACAACTCATAAATGCGTTTTTGGGCCACTTTTTTTCCAGCTTTACATGCAGCAATAAGTTCTTGCTCAGAGTTTTCGAGCAAAAATTCTTTGGGAGGCACAAGTGCCCCCAAATCTTCCAAATGGATGCTATGTTCCGGCTTAGAATTCATTAATAACTTAAAGTGTACCCATGTATATAGACGGGAAATTAATTTAGGGTTGCCCTAAAGTTAAATAAAAAACCCCGGCACATGGGCCAGGGCTTAGTAAACGACTGTAAGTCAATCCTTTTATTCTTCAGGAGCACTAATATTTGCAGTGATTGCTTTTACTTCCTGCTGCAGTTTTGCTATACTTTGATTGATTGTTTCAATAGATTTGGCCCAGTTTTCTTTGGGTTGAGCTTCAAGTGTTTCAATTTTTTTAGAAATGCTAGCACTTTTTGCTTTTAAATCCCCAACCAAACCTTGAGTAGCTTCGGCCGTAGAAGAATGTGAAACCTTTTCCAGGCTCTTTATGTCCTTGTCTATTTTTGATTTTTCTTTTTCTAATCTTTTAATCTCGGCTTTTACCCCATCTATAGAGTACTGCTCTTTCATCTGAGCCAATTCAATTAGCTCTTCTTGAGCGGTTTGAGTGGCTTCATTTGCCTTGGATTCTTGCTTTAGCACATCTTGGGCCGTCACGGCTGATTTGCAAGAAGTGAATGCCAATGCTGTGATTAGACCAATGGTAAGAATAAAGTACTTTTTCATGTTATTTGGTTTATTTGATTATTAGTGAGTCCTTTAAAAATAATGATTTGACACGCATAATGTTCGCTTCACGTGCTAAATAAATAAACCTTTTAGCGGACCATCAATAAAGGCATAAAAAAAAGCAACCCGATTTCTCAGATTGCCTTCCTAAATATTTGAGTTTAACTCTATCTAATCAACAATAATCCACTGGCGCGACTGAACCATGGGCTCAGCTTTCTTAAACTTCACTTCCTGCTTTTCACCGGTTGTTAAGTTTTGAATGGTCACCACATCATTTCTGCCATGTGTTTTTTGGCTTACCACTGGCTGTGGCTTTGGGCGCTCCCTATGTTCTTCCCTTGTTTCGTTTGCACCAGATGACTCCAACTGCTCATGCGAAGTTTGAAGATTATCATAATTGGTACGCTTTGGTGCTTGTGCTTGCTGCACTTGAGTATCCTGGCTTGGCAGCTGCCCTTTGAAAAGGAAAGAAACAATCTCCTTATTACTCTTATCCACCATAGTTTTGAAAAGCTGGAAAGCCTCAAACTTGTAAATCAAAAGTGGGTCTTTTTGCTCATAAACCGCACCCTGTACACTTTGGCGCAAGTCATCCATATCGCGAAGGTGCTCTTTCCAACTATCGTCAATCATGGCCAAAACGATGTTCTTTTCAAAATCGCGAATCAAGTGCTTACCCTCAGTTTTGTAAGCCTTCTCCAGGTTGGTTGTCACCTGAATACCTTTAGCACCATCGGTAAATGGTACCACGATATTCTCAAAATTATTATTTGAATCCTCGTACACATTCTTCACAACCGGATAGGCCATTTTAGCAATGCGTTCGTTTTTATTTGAGTAAGATTCAAGCACAGATTCATATAATTTATGAACCAATTCCTCAGCTTTCATTTTATCAAAGTCTTCCTTAGAAACCGGAGTTTCCATGGTAAACACGCGAGCCAATTCTAGTTGGAACCCGCCAAAGTCTTTCATATCCTGATACTCGGAAACAATACTCTGAACAGTATCAAAGAACATGTTTGCAATA
>JAUHWX010000230.1 GCA_030427285.1 Bacteroidia bacterium | reverse complement strand
AAACATGGTGCTGAGCATGTGGATGAGCTTATATCAAAGCGAGATGAACTGGAAGCTAAAATTGAGGAGGTAACGAGAGCTGAAGAAAGGTTGGTAAAGCTACAAGCTGAATTAAAAGAAGCCGAAACGAATCGCGTGTTGACCGCAGAGAAGCTGCATCAAACGAGAGAAAAAGCTGCTCCCGCCATTGAAAAGCAGATTGTTAGCATTTTGTCTGATCTAAATATGAATGATGCTCAGCTTCAGATTAAGGTTTGCCAAACCGAAACTTTTACAAAGTTGGGCAATGATGAGATTACTTTCAATTTTTCCGCCAATAAAGGCATAGCCTTACAACCACTTTCCAAGGTGGCATCAGGAGGGGAGATGAGCAGAGTTATGCTTGCGTTAAAATCAATAATGGCCGAACACAATGATTTACCCTCCATCATTTTTGATGAAATTGATACTGGAGTAAGTGGCGAAACAGCAGGTAAGATTGGAAACATTCTTCACAAAATGGGAATTAACATGCAGGTAATCGCAATTACGCATTTACCACAAATTGCTTCAAGAGGAAACCGGCATTATAAAGTTCAGAAAAAGTCGGACACTCATTTCACATTAACAGATATTATAGAGCTGCAGAAAAGCGAACGTCTTTACGAATTAGCAAGACTGCTTAGTGGCGAGGAAATTACTGAAGCAGCTTTGGCCAATGCACAGCATTTGCTGCAAAGTAAAGAAGCGACAGCCTAATTGATAAACCTTAGTAACCATCTTTCTTATTATCTTTCCGGCATTCAAACTAGGTTTGATATTTATATTGATTAACACTATTTTTAGTTATGAGAGCTAACATTTTGAATATATGCGTTTTAGGCGCTCTACTTATCACAAGTGCTTGTAAGGATGATCCAAAACCCGATCCACTACCACCAACTACCAAAGCTGTAATAATTGGAAACACAGGACTTACTCCAGCAGGCTCTGGAACTTTGACTTCCTACAATCCCGAATTACAAGTGCCAAACAACAATGCTTTTCAAAAAGCCAACACCTATGCAATGGGAGCTGGACTAAACAGTATTTTGGTTGATGGTGACAAAACCTTTTTGGTAATGGGTGGCAACTCCGAGATAATTGTAGTAAACACTAGCAACTACAAGGTAGTAAAGAGGTTTACCGGGTTCAGCACCCCGCGTCATATTGTAAAAGCTACAAACAATAAGTATTACGTTTCTGACTGGCAGGAAGAAGGTGTACACGTGCTTTACTATAATCAAAAATCTCCGACAAAATTCATCTACACAGGCCTTGGCCCGGAGCGAATGTTGATAAAGGATGACTTGCTATTTGTCGCTAATAGTGGCGGACCTGGAACTATAGCAGACAGTACGGTGACTGTAATCAATACCAATGTTGATACCGTTACAACTGATCTTCAAGTTGCATTTAAGCCAAACTCAATGCAGATAGACAATAGAAATCAACTTTGGGTTCTTTGTGCTGGAATACAGGATGCGCTTGATCCCCTAAATAGCCTTCCTGGCCAACTGATGTCCTTTGATCTTTCAAAAGATTCACTTGCCTATTATCCAGATTCAATCATTAGCATAGACACTTTAGATCTTAAGCTAACCAACAACCAGCTGCGTCCGCATGACCTTGTTATTAATAAAGCAGGTGACATACTTTATTTTATAGATAACGAGAATGGAAATGATGGTAATATTTTGCTGCATAGAGTTCAAAACCCAAATCTTAAGCAAACCCCATTCATTCAAGGATTCTTTTATTCGCTAGGCTATGATATGGTACAGGAAGAACTTTACGGAGGTTCACCTGGCAATTATCTTTTGAACGGGGAAGTACACCGTTATCGCGAAAATGGCAACCAAATAGATTTCTTTACGGCTGGCATAATTCCATCTTGCTTTGGATTTAAGTGATCTCTTCTCCTTTGAAATAAAAAGCATTAACAACAAGCGCCTCCAGCGTTTGTTGTTCCGTAAACTTGGTACAGGTCAAGAGTTTATTGAAGAACTGGGAACGGTTGAAAAGCTGGCCTTTAAGAGTGCATTGGTGCTCAATAGTGTAAATCCCAGATTACGAAATCCGACCATCCTAGTTTTTGCTTCTGACCACGGTGTTAGCAAAGCTTTGGCTTCATTTCTAAGAGATGAACAGCCCACAGAAGTTAATCTTCAAAGTTTTCTTCAGGGTACCTTACCAGTAAATAGCTTTTCAAAATCCTCCGACATTAGTGTAAAGGTGGTAGATGTTGGGGTAGATCATTCGTTTGAAGGAACCTTAGATTATTGGCTTCATCACGGTTCAATGGTTATTGATCGCAAGCAAGCTTTTGGAACAAGAAATTTTCAAGAATTTCCCGCTATTACAACTGCTGAGTTACATTCTTGCATGCAAGTGGGGATGGAGATGGTTGATAAAGAGAGGAAAACGGGCTGCAATGTTATTGGATTTGGAGAATTAGCCAGAGGTGCAAAATTCAGCGCATGGTGTACCGCTGCAGCTTTGCTTGACAAGCCCATAACAGATTTATTATCAGGTGAACCGGAAGAGTTGACTCTCTATTTGGATAAAGCTCTAAAAACGCATCCCAAGTCCCATGACGTTTATACAATCCTAAGTTTGTATGGAGGATATGAATTAGGAGCACTTGTTGCTGCCATACTTCGCGCAGCCCAGCATAGAATGCTAGTGTTGATAGATGGCCTTGTAACAGCCACTGCAGCCCTTGCTGCAAGCAAATTATCTCCAAATATTTTAGACTACTGCATTTTCACCTATCGCTCAAATGATCCCATTCATCGTGAAGTTCTGAATGAATTAAAAGCGGATTCACTTTTGGAGGTGAGTAGTTTTTCAGGGATGGGGGCAGGAGTAGCTTATACCTATCCATTATTAAAAAATGCAATGACAGTATTTGGTCTAAAAAAGTAAGGTAAGATCTTTTTTTTAAGCCAGTTATGGATTTTAACCTAAACCTTTATTTCAAAGCAATATTGGCTATTTTTTCTGCTAGCATTGGTGCCATAGCCACGCCCATTCCTCCAAGACGAGCACCTACAAATAAATTAGTCTCAAGCTCCTTTACTATGGGATCCTTCTCATTATTGCTTCCAAAAGCCATTGTCCCAGCCCAGCGTCTTTCTATCTTCACCTGCTTTTCTGGCAATATCACTTTACGCAGTAATTCTTCTAAGGCAGATTGGATAACATCAGAAACTTCCTGGCTTTCAGTGTTTTCGTTTTTCCGATCTATATTTCGTCCACCACCTAGCAGTATTTTATCTCCAAGAGCTCTAAAGTAGAAGTAGCCTTCATGAGCATGAAAAGTTCCTTTGAGCTTTAAATCTGGAATTGATTCTGTGAGCAAGAGCTGTCCACGAGCAGGAGTTATGTCTTCTTCCGGAATCAGCCTTTTGCTAAAGCCATTTGTGGCAACTATAATCTTATGAGCAGAAAACTCCTTACCTCCATTGCTTGCACACCATAATGTTCCTTGTGGATTTATGTGCTTTATATCAAACCCAAAGTTAAATATCACACCTAGTGACCTTGCTTTTTGTAGAAGTTGAGTAACTAGTTTCCCGCTATGCAAAGCACCCTCACCTTTAATTCTGAGTAGAGGATATGTTGTATCGAATCCAAATGTATTTGAGGTAAACTCATAAGGCTCAAAGCCAAGGAGGGGAGATAGCTTGGCGTTTATATCATGTATGGCACCCTTGCAGTCCTAAAGTAAACTAGCTTCTCTTTCTGTAAAAATCTCAAAACCATCATCTTTATGGAAATCAATATCAGAAGGAGAGACAAGAGTTAATAATTTTTGAATACCCAAGTAGCGAGTCTGCGCTCGCTCAAGAGCCTTTTGCTCGCCAATTTGTTTGGTATCGTCTAAGATTTCGGAGAGGCTACCAAAACAAGCAAATCCAGCGTTTTTTACCGATGCACCGGATGGGAATAAACCGCGTTCAACAACCCGAATACTTAAGCTCGGGTTTTGTGATTTTATCTCAATAGCAGTGTTAAGCCCTGTGAGCCCAGCACCAATAATAAGGATGTCTGTAGGAAAATAAAAAGAATCTGTTTCCCAAATACTAAGCATTTACCGTGCTAGGCTTGTGAGCACCAGTAAGGAAATACGCAGCAGAAAACATAATTACACCGTAAAAGGCTGTTCCAGCAACTTGGTTTAACAAGAAAGGAAGACCGGCAACGTAAGACTGAATAAGACCTCCAAAAGTTTGTGGATACATAGGGCTACCCAACCAAGCTCCAAAGTTGGTTAATAGGTAAAAAACTATAGCAGAAGCTAAACCAGCACCAATCAATGGAAGCGCTTTAAATCCGCTTGTAAAATAACGGCCCATTAATACAGTAATGAAAAATGCCCCGTATATAAATGCAAAACCCGGAGTCAACCATTGAAAACCTTCGTAATACTGACCATACACAAGGTTGTTTAGTATTAGATCACTTGCAAAAAGGGCAATGGCCGGAATCATGAAGGCTCTGAGATTATTTCTAAACAAAACACCTCCAAATAGGGCAGTGGCTCCAACAGCAGTGAAATTAGGAGCATGTGGCAAAAAGCGTGTTGCAATTGCGGCTACAATAAGAGTAATAAGTATGATAATTCTATTTTGCTGTTGCATGATTGTCTTTGTATTTAGAGGCAAAAGTAATAAAGCTTAAGCGAATTTTAAACCTATGGGCGATAAGCCTTAAAACTACCGTC
>JAUHWX010000018.1 GCA_030427285.1 Bacteroidia bacterium | reverse complement strand
TACTACAATTTCACCGAGCTCATGGCCGAGACAGTGCCCAGATCGTTACACCATTCGTGCAGGTCGGAACTTACCCGACAAGGAATTTCGCTACCTTAGGACCGTTATAGTTACGGCCGCCGTTTACTGGGGCTTCAATTCAATGCTTCGCAAAGCTAACATCTCCTCTTAACCTTCCAGCACCGGGCAGGTGTCAGACCCTATACATCATCTTTCGATTTAGCAGAGTCCTATGTTTTTGATAAACAGTCGCCTGGGCCTTTTCACTGCGGCCACACCGAAGTGTGGCGCCTCTTCTCCCGAAGTTACGAGGCCATTTTGCCTAGTTCCTTAGCCATGAATCACTCGAGCACCTTAGGATTCTCTCCTTGACTACCTGTGTCGGTTTACGGTACGGGTTGTATATACCTGAAGCTTAGAGGTTTTTCTTGGAAGTCTGATTAGGTCCATATCTCGTCATCCGAAGATTCTGAGTACTATCACCTTCGACAAGCTTTGCGGATTTGCCTACAAAGCTTATATCTACAGGTTTTACCGTGCTATTCCGTCAGCACGGAGGACTTTCACTACTCCGTCACCCCATCGCAGTATATACAAGTATTGGAATATTAACCAATTGTCCATCCACTACCCCATTCGGGTTCGCGTTAGGTCCCGACTAACCCTGAACCGATTAGCGTTGTTCAGGAAACCTTAGTCTATCGGTGAGCGGGTTTCTCGCCCGCTTTATCGTTACTTATGCCTACATTTTCTTTTCTAAGCGCTCCAGCATACCTCACAGTACACCTTCTACGCCCTTAGAATGCTCCCCTACCACTCTTTCGAGTCCATTGCTTCGGCAGTATGCTTAATGCCCGATTATTATCCACGCCCGATCGCTCGACTAGTGAGCTGTTACGCACTCTTTAAATGAATGGCTGCTTCCAAGCCAACATCCTAGCTGTCAAAGCAATCGGACCACGTTTGATCAACTTAGCATACATTTGGGGGCCTTAGCAGATGGTCTGGGTTGTTTCCCTCTCGGACATGGACCTTAGCACCCATGCCCTCACTGCTGATCATATCTACTAGCATTCGGAGTTTGACAGGATTTGGTAGGCGGTGAAGCCCCCGCATCCAACCAGTCGCTCTACCTCTAGTAGACTTAAATATCAACGCTGCACCTAAATGCATTTCGGGGAGTACGAGCTATTTCCCAGTTTGATTAGCCTTTCACCCCTACCCACAGCTCATCCCAAGACTTTTCAACGTCAACGGGTTCGGTCCTCCACTCTGTGTTACCAGAGCTTCAACCTGGCCATGGGTAGATCACCGGGTTTCGCGTCTACCCCCACTAACTATGTCGCCCTATTCAGACTTGCTTTCGCTTCGGCTGCGGATTTTCAATCCTTAACCTCGCTAGTGAGGAGTAACTCGTAGGCTCATTATGCAAAAGGCACGCTGTCACAGAATAAATCTGCTCCAACCGCTTGTAAGCGTACGGTTTCAGGTACTATTTCACTCCCTTATTCAGGGTACTTTTCACCTTTCCCTCACGGTACTAGTTCGCTATCGGTCTTTTAGGAGTATTTAGCCTTACCGGATGGTTCCGGCAGATTCACACAGGATTTCACATGTCCCGCGCTACTCAGGATACCACTAGGAATTATTCGAACTTACGTATACGGGCCTATCACCCTCTATGGAGATACTTTCCAGTATCTTCTACTTCGTTGAACATTCCACAGCGTGGTCCTACAACCCCAACCATGCCGAAACATGATTGGTTTGGGCTGTTCCCGTTTCGTTCGCCACTACTCAGGGAATCACTATTGTTTTCTCTTCCTCCGGGTACTTAGATGTTTCAGTTCCCCGGGTTTGCCCCCTTGCGGGTAACATACCTTCAGTATGCTGGGTTGCCCCATTCGGAAATCTACGGATCAAAGATTATGTGCATCTCCCCGTAGCTTATCGCAGCTTGTCACGTCCTTCATCGCCTCTAAAAGCCAAGGCATCCACCGTACGCCCTTAATTACTTTCTTAATGATTTACAAATTTTATGTATTCACTCTCAATATGTCAAAGAACTTGTGGAAAAGTAGTAAGTATTGAGTAGTTAGTATGTTGACGGTAAGTCTTCGTACTTTCTACTGAATACTTTGTACTCTATTTTTCCTAATGTGGAGAATATCGGAGTCGAACCGATGACCTCCTGCGTGCAAGGCAGGCGCTCTAGCCAGCTGAGCTAATCCCCCTTTTCTAGTAAGTAGTCCCGCGCTTCCGATAGCTATCGGAATGAAATGCGGACCTAAGTAGTCCCGCGCAGACTTGAACTGCGGACCTCTACATTATCAGTGTAGCGCTCTAACCAGCTGAGCTACGGGACTTTAAATTTCCTGAAGAAATTCCCGTTTTTCAAAACTGATTTTACTTATTGTAAGCAAAACACGTCTCCTTGTATTGGGCCTTCGAGACTTCAGAAAAGGAAAAAAAAGAAAAGAAAAAAGAAGGGAAATATAACCTCAAAAGAAGTTCTATTCTCTAAAAGGAGGTGTTCCAGCCGCACCTTCCGGTACGGCTACCTTGTTACGACTTAGCCCCAGTCACTAGTTTTACCCTAGGCAGCTCCTTTCGGTGACCGACTTCAGGCACCCCCAGCTTCCATGGCTTGACGGGCGGTGTGTACAAGGCCCGGGAACGTATTCACCGCGCCATGGCTGATGCGCGATTACTAGCGATTCCAGCTTCACGCAGTCGAGTTGCAGACTGCGATCCGAACTGAGATAGTGTTTAGAGATTAGCATCACATCGCTGTGTAGCTGCCCTTTGTCACTACCATTGTAGCACGTGTGTGGCCCTGGACGTAAGGGCCGTGATGATTTGACGTCATCCCCACCTTCCTCACCGCTTGCGCGGGCAGTTTTCCTAGAGTCCCCGACATTACTCGCTGGCAACTAAGAATAGGGGTTGCGCTCGTTATGGGACTTAACCCGACACCTCACGGCACGAGCTGACGACAACCATGCAGCACCTTGTAAATTGTCCGAAGAAAAACTGATTTCTCAGCCTGTCAATCTACATTTAAGCCCAGGTAAGGTTCCTCGCGTATCATCGAATTAAACCACATGCTCCACCGCTTGTGCGGGCCCCCGTCAATTCCTTTGAGTTTCACTCTTGCGAGCGTACTCCCCAGGTGGATCACTTAATGCTTTCGCTTGGCCGCTGACTGTATATCGCCAACAGCGAGTGATCATCGTTTACAGCGTGGACTACCAGGGTATCTAATCCTGTTTGCTACCCACGCTTTCGTCCCTGAGCGTCAGTAATAGCTTAGTGAGCTGCCTTCGCAATAGGTGTTCTATGTCATATCTATGCATTTCACCGCTACATGACATATTCCGCCCACTTCAACTATACTCAAGAATACCAGTATCAATGGCAGTGCTACAGTTAAGCTGCAGGCTTTCACCACTGACTTAATATCCCGCCTACGGACCCTTTAAACCCAATAAATCCGGATAACGCTTGGACCCTCCGTATTACCGCGGCTGCTGGCACGGAGTTAGCCGGTCCTTATTCTTATGGTACCTTCAGCCTCGGACACGTCCGAGGGTTTATTCCCATATAAAAGCAGTTTACAACCCGTAGGGCCGTCATCCTGCACGCGGCATGGCTGGTTCAGACTTTCGTCCATTGACCAATATTCCTCACTGCTGCCTCCCGTAGGAGTCTGGTCCGTGTCTCAGTACCAGTGTGGGGGATCACCCTCTCAGGCCCCCTACCTATCGTTGCCTTGGTAGTCCGTTACACTACCAACTAGCTAATAGGACGCATGCTCATCCCTATCCACCGAAGCTTTAATTATAAAAACATGTGATTCTATAATATTATGGAGTATTAATCCAAATTTCTCTGGGCTATCCTCCTGATAGGGGTAGATTGCATACGCGTTACGCACCCGTGCGCCACTCGTCAGCATCCCGAAGGACCTGTTACCGTTCGACTTGCATGTGTTAAGCCTGCCGCTAGCGTTCATCCTGAGCCAGGATCAAACTCTCCATTGTAAGTTTGTTTGATTCTGAACTCTTTTGACGAGGTTACATTTCTTACCTTCTTTTTCTTCTCAATATTGTAAAGAACTCTCTTTTGTATTCTTCCGATTTTTTCGGGCTGCAAATGTAAAAACAATTTCTACTCCTACAACCCTTTTTGAAAACATTTTTTAAAAAGCCTCTCAACTCCCTAAATTTCGGACGGCAAATATAAAACGACTTTCTATAACTTAAAGCCTTTTTTGTCATTTTATTTTAAACCTTTTTACCACCATTCAGCGCTCTGAACGGGGCGGCAAAAGTAATGTGCTTTTTTAATTACACAAGCTTTTTTTGAAGATTTTTTTCGCCCGCCAGGTGTGCTTTTTCTATCTCCCGAAAACTAGCTCTTGCTAACCCTCTCCTTCGCAATCCATACCTGATGTCTTCGCAATCTGTCGATGAACTTCCCGCCCCAGACTATGTCTCTAACGGGGCGGCAAATGTACTCCTCTTTTTCACTCCTGCAAGTACGCCTGCACCTTTTTCTTGCTCCTCTTTACTTAGTTATTGGTTTTGAGAGAGTTTAATTTTGAGCTAGGGATTAGTTCTGCTTACTACCACTGTTTTTCCTCGCACAAATTCAGCATCATTTAGCGCAAAGCGGCATACATAAGCTGCCATTTGCTCAGGGGAAAGCGGTGCTTTATACCCAGGAAATGCCTTTTCCAACATTTCAGTTTGAACTGAACCAAGAGCCAGGCTATTAAAAGTTAAGTCGGTTTCAGCAAATTCCGCCTGCCAACATTCAGATAAACATGATACGGCAGCTTTACTACTACTATATATAGACAGGCCTGGAAACTTTAAAGTACCATTTACACCTCCAACACTCCCTATATTTATAATATGTGCATCGCTAGAGAAGTTTTGCAACAACTTTTGGACTAAAAAATAAGGCGCGAATACATTCGTTTGATAAACTTCCTGCATTTCTGCCTGAGTTATTTCTGAAAATGGCTTATTGACTAGGGCGCCTGCATTATTAATAAGTACATCTACTTTAGTAAA
Organism: Bacteroidia bacterium; assembly: GCA_030427285.1. GTDB lineage: Bacteria > Bacteroidota > Bacteroidia > Flavobacteriales > Schleiferiaceae > Owenweeksia. The sequence continues at coordinate 19,487 of JAUHWX010000018.1, read as the reverse complement.
AACACTTGTGATTTGCTCAATATTATAATCCCCAGACAGATCTAAGGCTAAAATTTTGATATTACCCTTAGCTTCATTTTCGGATTTTAAAGCTTCCAAGCGATCTTTTGACCTAGCTATAGCCAAAACCTGATGACCTTCTTTTGCAAACTGCAGTGCCGTGTAGTAACCAATCCCTCTACTTGCTCCTGTTACTATTATATTTTTCATGTCAAATTAATCTATTAAAAATGAAGAAGCCCTTATAAAAAGGGCTTCAACAAAACTATTATATATAAAGGAGTCATTTTACAAAATGAGCCCCATTGGATTTTCCAGTAATCCTTTGAATGTTTGCAAGAAGCCAGCGCCAGTTGCTCCATCCACCACACGGTGATCACAACTTAGGGTAACCTTCATTACATTACCCGGTACAACCGCTCCATTTTTCACAACAGGAACCTGCTTAATACCTCCCACTGCCAAGATACAGCTGTCCGGTGGATTAACGATTGCAGTGAATTCTTCTATGCCAAACATACCCAAGTTAGAAATGGTGAAGGTGTTACCCTCCCATTCTGCTGGTTGAAGCTTCTTGTTTTTGGCTTTTTCTGCCAAAGCCTTCACTTCTCCGTTGATTGTTGCCAATCCTTTTTGATCAGCATGGCGAATCACAGGAACCAAAAGTCCATCTTCTACAGCAACTGCAACTCCAATATGTACATGATGATTTACACGAATCTTATCACCCATCCAACTTGAATTTACAGCCGGGTGCTTTTTCAAAGAAGCAGCAACTGCTTTTACTACCAAATCATTGAAGCTAATTTTAGTTTCAGAAATAAGGTTGATTGACTTACGCGCCTCCATTGCAGCATCCATATCAATATCCAAAGTAAGATAGAAATGTGGTGCTGTGAATTTAGATTCAGCCAAACGCTTAGCAATTACTTTTCGCATTTGCGAAACAGGAACATCCTCATAACTTTCTTTACCAAGCTCAGTTTGTGCTGCCGGAACTGATGACTCCTTGTAATTATCTATGTCTTGCTTTACAATTCGACCACCTTCGCCCGTTCCCTTCACTGACTTTAGGTCAATTCCTTTGTCTTCGGCCATTTTCTTAGCAAGTGGTGAAGCCTTGATGCGGTCATCGCCTGAAGAATCGGATGTAGACTCTTTTGATCTAGACTCAGAAGAAGACTCTTCCTTTTTGTCTGATTTATCTTCCTTCTTGTCTTCGTCCTTAATTTCCTTCTTCTCCTCTTTACTTTCTTCCTTCTCGTCTTTTTCTTCAGATTCAGAAGAACTCTTACCTTCAAGAATATCGCTAATATCTTCTCCTTTCTCACCCAAAATGGCAAGAATAGAATCTACCGGAGCGGTACTTCCTTCTTCGATACCTATATGTAAAAGGACTCCTTCCTGAAATGATTCAAAGTCCATAGTGGCTTTGTCAGTTTCGATTTCAGCCAATAAGTCGCCTTCGCTTACTTTATCTCCTACTTTTTTATGCCATTTAGCTACGGTACCTTCTTCCATGGTATCGCTAAGACGGGGCATAGTGACTACTTCAGCCATTGTAAGTTTATTTCTTAATTATTAGTTATAAAAGGATAATCCTCCTGAGTGTAGATATTCTTGAACAAATCCTCAGGATCAGGGAAATCTGACTCTTCAGCAAATTTCACACATTCGTTTACCAAATCCTTAACTCTTTGATCGATTTCCTCTAATTCCTTTTTAGTCGCGTACTTTTTATCCTTAATTACATTTTCTACAATGAGGATAGGATCTTTAGCCTGAAACTGTGCCACTTCATCCTTTGTACGATAGTGCTGAGCATCACTCATAGAGTGACCTTTATAGCGGTAAGTTCTTACCTCCAATAAAGTTGGACCACCACCTTCGCGCGCTCTATCCACTGCTTCTTGCATAGATTCGTATACTTTCACCGGATCCATACCGTCAACCGGGGCACATGGCATTTCATAACCAAGACCTAGTTTCCAAATATCTTCATGATTAGCAGTACGTGCCACACTGGTACCCATTGCATAACCATTGTTTTCTATTACAAACACTACTGGCAATTTCCAAAGCATAGCCAAGTTTAGTGTTTCATGAAAGGCACCTTGGCGCACAGCACCGTCACCCATATAGCAAAGAGTAACGTGATCTTTACCCTGATACTTATCACCAAAAGCAAGACCGGCACCTAGAGGAATTTGCCCTCCAACAATACCATGACCACCATAAAAATGATGCTCTTTAGAAAACATGTGCATTGAACCACCTTTACCATTTGATGTTCCGGTTTTTTTACCAAACATCTCGGCCATAATTTTCCTTGGGTCTTCACCCAAACCTATTGGCTGCACGTGATTTCTATAGGCGGTAATCATTTTATCGCCTTTATTCATGGCAAATAATGAACCGGCAAGTACTGCTTCCTGACCATTATATAGGTGCAAGAAACCTCTTATCTTTTGCTGGATGTACATGGCGGAACATTTGTCTTCAAATTTCCTCCACAACAACATATCTTCATACCACTTCAGGTAAACTGCTTTGGTAATTTTCTTTTTTGGCATCGTGAATATCGATTAAATAAGTCAGCGGCAAATTTATAATAAAATGTAAGCCGCTATTTTATGATGTGGTTTTTCTTAAAATGATCAATCCGGAGGGCTAAGTTACTTACTTACATATAGATCGTGGCTACAAAAGAACTAAATCAGTAATTGTTGTCAAGGTTCACAGAGTTTTTGGAAATCAATAGGCACTGAAAGAACAGCCTAAAAAGCAATGTATCGATGTGTATATGCCATGCTTCTTAAAAGTTTAAAATGTAAAACACCCTAAAAACAACAAAAGTCCCTCACTTGAGGAACTTTTGAAAATCTAAACATCCAGAGATGTAATATTATTGATCTGAGAAATCCTGAAAATTAAACAGAAGTGAGAAGCGTAATGTATTTTCTAAAGGACTTCTTACTGTAGCCGAAGCCGGAATCAAATAAGCAAAATCCAACCCAAATACATTGTACTTGATACCCAATCCCATTGTAAAGTATTGACGACCTCCTTTTTGCTCATCTTCGTATTGATAACCTCCGCGGATTGCAAATTTATCGTCATACCAAAATTCAACTCCTACATTAAGCACCACTTCTTCCAATTCTTCTTTACCACCACCAGGAGCATCGCTAAATGATGAAAAAATGCCTTCAAACGCGCCTACATCTTCGTTACCAATAGCTTCTCCTTTTACTCCATTGCCATTAGCATCTTCTGGTACACCATTTTGACCTTCTACAGCCTGTGGAGTAGGAACAAGCAATTTATTCACATCTACTAAAAATGATAAACGATTGTACTCATCTAATCTCAAATGGTAACCTCCACCTAAACGCAAGTTAGTAGGCAAGAAGTCACTTTGAGCTGAGTTACCATAAGATATTTTTGCTCCAACATTTGAGATATCCAATCCAAAACTGGCAGATTGTTTCATACCGCCTTCCATATTATATTCACGACTTTGGTAATAATAACCCAAATCTGCTGCAAAAGACTGTCCTGGTGCAGCGTCACGATCCTGAAGACCATTAGTAAGGTCGCTAAAAATATATCGTAGCCCCACTGCTAAAGACATGGTTTCACTCAACTTAAGGGCATAAGCTCCGTTGAGAGTAAATTCATAAGGAGACCCAACACCTAAAGAGGTATTGTTTTCATCAGTAAAGTTGATGTCCCCCAAAGAGAAATAGCGCATAGCAAAACCCATTCCTTGGTTGTCACCAATTTTAAAAACATAAGAGAGATAGGCAAGATTGATATCGCTGACAAGCTTATTAAGCCACGGTGTGTAGCTAAGCGAAAGTGACTTTGTACCGTCTTCAAGAAAAGCAAGCTTTGCCGGATTCCAATACAAACTAGCTGCATCTGGAGAAGATGCCGCTCCAACATCTCCCATACCGCCAGAACGTGAATCGGGAGAAACAGCTATAATAGGCACAGCGGTAGAGATGGTTCGTAAACTATTAAAATACTCACTATTGGAACCAGGAATTAGAGGCTGGGCAAAAAGCGTGGTTACCGAGCAAAAAACTCCTACTGCAAGTGCTAATATCTTTTTCATCAAATAAAATTAAAGTGGCAAAAGTACTGATTAATCCCAATTGGACTGCCTTAACGCAAGATTACCAATTTTTCGTATTTATCGGCTGTTGAATTATCTAATTGTGATTTTACCTTAACGCGATAAACATACACCCCTTTTCCGATTTTATCACCATAATCATCCAATCCGTTCCAGGTAATTTGATTAGAAACTCGATTTCCTTGAGAAATTACAAGTTTATTGATTGTCTTTACCAGCTTTCCTGAAACGGTAAAAATTTGCACTTGCACCTCTAAAGGTTGATCCGCCCGGTTATGCTCAAATTGAAACTCTGTGTAGGTGGTAAATGGATTTGGATAATTCAAAACACGCTTTAAGGCCATACCTTCTGAATCTGCCACTATAAATTCGGTTTCAGCAAAAGACACATTATTATGAACATCAAAAACTTCCAGACTCAAGGTGTGGCTGCCTTCAGCGATTTTGTAAAACGGATATATCACTTTGCCCGATTGATAACTATTTAAATCAGCTTCGTAATATTCGTTGATAATATAGGCTTGACTTTCATCATTATCTAAAACTGCCTTTAGATTGTGCCCTATTTTATTTCCTACGGTATTGATACCTGATGAATCAGAAATAATGGCATATAGTTCAGGATTCTCATCCGTCACCCCTCCTCGAACAAAGGTTTCATCATTTATATATAATTCTACAATAGGCCCTTCGTCATCAGCTACAGGGTTTTGATTAAACCCTCCAACTAAAATTGTATCAAAAGACCCCCCTGCATCAATTACCCCATCATTGGCATAAAGGCTTATTTTTCCAAATCCATATTGGAAAGAGATATCCTTTGGGACGATAAATTCAAAGCTAAAATCCCCATTTTTTACCTCCACTTTACCTTTGTATAATAAGCTGCTTTGCAATTTGAAAGGAATTGGATTACCTATTCCATCATTTACCAAGGTTTTCTTATCAGTAGGTTTATCATAAACTGAAACACTAGTAATCCCGGTAAAGTTGCTAATTTTCTGATCCGAAAAGTCGTTGACCTGCCCTGATACTTTTACCTTACTAAGGGCCTTCAAAGTATCAAGACCACCAGCTGATACCGGCACTCCATTAACTTCATTTACCTGCATTCTGTAATATGGCATAGCCAACTTCACGGCTGGATCTCCTATTAGGGAAAACTTTAAACGGGTACCACCATTAACTAACCTGGGTTTATTCTTTGCCGTCATCACAATTTCACCAAGGGTTTTTGGTTCATTATTTGGTCTTTCAAAAGCAGTGCGCAATACTTCTTCATTAAGGTCAACCGCAGGACCAGCAGAAACCACCCTGGTGGTAGATATTAAAGCTATTGCTCCGCCATTCGCATTTAAGGCCAGTTGTTCTCCAGCAGAAACTCTTTTTGGGTCATCTACACGCGTAAACTCACAAGTAATAGTCATAAATAGGGATAGAGCATCAAAATTTGTCCAACTATTCACATCCTGAAGACCCAGTAATTTTTCTGAAGTCAAGCCAATTTCACCACCATGGCCAATATAATTGGTAATTAAACACCCTTGCTCCACTTTTCTAAACATATCATCATGCGCCTCAGGGTATGACTCTCCACCTGTGGTGCTTACCTGCTTATACGAATCAGTGTAAATTTTTTCTACATTAAATGCTGAATTTGCATTATTGATAATTCCGGTAAACATTTCGGAGCTAGTCACAAACATACTTTCCCAACCCTGATCGTCATCCAAGTCATCAGCCATCATTAAAATTTTGTTTCGCCAATTACCAAATCGGTTATCACCGGATGTGTAATTGATAATTTTATTTACTGCGGCATCCGCCTGACTCACTGTTTCGCAAGGTATTCTACCAATTCCTATGTCTAAGGTTTGTCCGGAAAGACTTGCTATGCTTCCGTTCCCTCCTTCATTTAGATCTAGCAAACCATAGTAATCGTCTGTTATACTTGAAAGTTGCAAATTATACGATGCATTAGATTCCCAAATAGGGATATAATTATTGTTGTTTGCTATCCTATCTTTATAATCATAAGATGCATCACCGAATAATAACAGATACCTGAAGTCTACCCCTGTTGATTGCGCTTTTTCGTACATGAATTTTGAAAAATCCCGAATGGCTGTAATATCTTGACCACCACTCGAAAACTCATTATATACCTGATGAATGCTCACTACCTTAGTTTCAATTCCATCATAATTTGTATGAAAAAGCGCCAAGCGATTGGCTGCTAGTAAAAACTTGGGGTGGGTAATAATTATCATTTCTGAAGGTGCCATACTGTGTAGGTTTTGTTTTTGAACTACACCTACAAATTCTGGCTCTGAAAAATTTGAGCCCGCGAAGGCTACATATTCCTCAAGATTTACCGCATTATCTTTAAATGATACTATAGAGCCTGTTCTATTTACAGGAATCTCTACCACATTATTATGGTCAGTAACCTTCCATACACTCATCCCACTTGGGGCTTGATTTATGGTATATTCAGCTATCGCTGAAGGCCCTACCACATTCATATCTCTAAACAAAATGGGTACTCCGGCATAAATTAGGTTTCTTCTACACTGTATTTCTATAAAGTCCAACCAAGCTACAGCAGAGGGGTTTGCTGAGTTATCGTAGGTCAACTGCACGGTAAAACCACCAGGGTTCCCAGTGAAGTTAAAACTCCTTACTGAATCACTTACCTCCACATAATTGGAAGTTTCAAAAGTGCTATACTGCTTAAATCGAATATTTTGCAAATTCTGATTGCCAATTTGGGTTCGCATGAAGGTATTGCCGGATGACGATCGGGCGGCTGCTTGAACACGAAGTCGCATTGGGGAACTCACATCCATGTTCAGAAAGGCAAAACCGTATCCTTTATTAAGCTCCACATCAAACACATCACCCAACCATTGCCTTCCTGTGCCTACAAGATTATATGTTTCGCTCTCTCTAAAATCATAATCATCATAACTACTACTTTGCACAGTTGCCGATGCGGTAAGAGCAGGAATCACTGAAACCGTCTTCCCCGCGCCATTAGTTACTGAAACAAAATAAAAATTAAGATCTCTGTATAAATTTGTTTCGTGGGTAAATACTCCTGAAGTTAAATCCGCATTCCATTGATGGGGCCCTTTAGCATAAAATACGGCATAGTCACTACCATTAAAAAGACCGTCATTATTCTGATCATAAACCTTTAAGGGTACGTCCAGTAAATCATCTGGCCGGGAAACAGAATTTTGTTCAGGTAGCATTCCAGTTCCGTTGCCAACCACCCTAATTGAGTTAATACTTACTGAAGTATTAGTAATGTTGTTACTCGACAAGAATGAAGGCGTTATTTTAAACAACCCCGTTTTATTAACGGATACTTTGAACCACCCTTCTGAGCTCAACACCGATGATGCAGCACTACCCGACTTTAAGAATGAAGAACTGGCTCGTTTAGTAGGTCTTATTTGTATATCATAAGATGTAACTTTAAGTACATTTCCATTTCGTACGACATAAGGATAAAAACAAACTGAGGCAACACCCAAACCATTGGTTGTTCCCAAAAAAGTTTCCACATCCGGGTTTTCATCCAGTTTAATCGCAGCCAATATCCTTTTAGCCTCAGAATCACCTACTTTGGAGTATGAAAACGAAGAACTCATTACTTCTGCTTCCAATACATCACCAGACACCCCCGCTTGAGCACAATATTTGGGGATATCTACATCCACATCATAAGTAGCGTTCATCAATAAATCTTCCTCCCACTCAATAGTTCCTGAAAGCTGCCGCTGAGCAAACACATCAATTGCTCCTATTGCAAATAGTATAAAGGCGAGTACTTTGAATTTGGATTTAAAATGCATCATATTAATTATAGTCTGCCAAACAAACGTGGTTTTTGCAAAAGTATTATTAAGAATAAGGCAACCCCATATTTTAAGGTTTATAAACGCATTTTTTATGTTGCATAACTTGTATTTGATAAAAAATAGCATATTTGTAGTTACGATAGGACATCCCAGAAATATGGGATTTAGTCTAATTATTTGTATCATTGTCATTTGAAACTCCTACCAAGGATGAAAAACATAAAACTAACTCTTTTGGCTTTTACCCTTCTGGGCACCTGTGGTTTACTGCGTGCACAGGATGCTCATTTTAGCCAATACTACTCGAATCCACTCTACTTAAACCCTGCATTTGCCGGATCTAATATTTGTCCTAGAGCTTCGCTAAATTATAGAAATCAGTACCCCGTTCTTGACGTTTATCAGACTTATTCAGCATCATATGACCAATATGTTGACGCCCTAAATGGTGGCATAGGTGTTTTGGTGATGCGCGATGAAGCAGGCGGTGGAGCTCTTTCTACAACTGAAGCAAGCCTTATTTATTCATATCACCTTAAAGTAAGCAGGAAATTCACATTACTTGCTGGTTTTCAAGGAACTTACCGCGAACGTGCAATTGACTGGGGTGGACTTACTTTTCCTGATCAAATTGATCCCTATTATGGCTTTGTTTTAGACACAAGACAGCAGGCCCCGGTAAGCGAAACAAATAGACATTTAGATGTAAGTGCTGGTATACTAGGTTTTACTAAAAAATTCTATTTCGGTGCTAGTTTCCATCACCTAACTCAGCCAGACGAGAAATTCTTCAAAGAATCCAAACTGCCATTAAAAATATCAGGACAAGCAGGTTTTACTATCCCTTTAGGTCGTCAGCGAGTTCGTAATGAATTGCAAAATTATTTACTACCAAATATCGTATATCAACATCAAGGAACTTTTGATCAGTTAACACTAAGCACAGCTTTTAGTCGAGGCCCTATTAGTGGAGGTCTTGGTTTTAGAACCAGCACAGCAAACCCAGATGCTGTTGTAGTGCTGCTTGGTTACGCTCCATCCGAAGGTGCCTGGAAAGTTGGTTACAGTTACGATATTACCATCTCTTCTGCTGCCAATTCGCTTGGTGGCGCTCATGAAGTTTCTCTTGGCTACAATTTCCCTTGCAGGGAAAGAAAAAAGAGAAATGAGGCAATAAAATGTCCTAAATTTTAGTTTTGAAACCTACTCGATAACGATTTTACAAAGAGTTATGAAAAAAACAATCCGTACAAATTTATCATTAGCCGCTTTTTCGCTGGCTACGATAGTTACCTTCTCCTCGTGTAAGGAAAAGAGCAACTCTACTGGCTGGAATTACAACGACAAAGACAATGGTGGTTTTACTCTTGTAGACTTCAAAGGTCAGATAACTGGTCCAGGTCTTGTATTTGTTGAAGGCGGAACCTTTACAATGGGACGTGTAGAAGAAGACTTTTACAAGGATTGGAACAACGTACCAAGACAAGTATCTGTTTCTTCATTTTACATGGATGAAAATGAAGTGACCAACCTGGATTACAATGAATACCTATACTGGTTGGATAGAGTATTTGACCGTGATTACTACCCGGAAATATACAGCAGTGCATTACCTGACACATTAGTGTGGCGTGATGAACTTTCATACAATGAGGCTATGGTAGAAAACTACCTGCGCTACCCGGCATACAGATTTTACCCTGTAGTAGGTGTTAGCTGGATTCAGGCAATGAAATTTTGTTCATGGAGAACAGATCGTGTAAATGAGCAAATCCTGATTAATGAAGGCGTGTTTAACGAATTCCCGGATCAACAAGATGCAGATCACTTTAACACCGAGACTTACCTATATCGCCCTGGCGATTACACCCAGCAAAATAAAAAAGGTTTGCCCGACAATGACCCAAATAGCCCTTATGGCAAAGAAGGTCGTCCGGTAAAAAGGACTGATGGTATTCTTTTACCAAAGTACCGCCTACCAACAGAAGCTGAGTGGGAATATGCAGCGTACGGAAATACTGGTCACCGCGTGTATAATAGAGTAAGCGATGGTAATAAATATACTTGGGGAGGCAGCTCAATGCGCAACCCAGACAAAAAGTACCGTGGTGATATGTTAGCTAACTTTAAGCGAGGACGTGGTGATAACGCTGGTGTTGGCGGATGGTTGAATGATCAGGCGCACTATACTATGCAGGTTAAATTTTACCCTCCAAACGATTATGGATTGTATGATATGGCTGGTAATGTTTCAGAATGGGTAATGGATGTTTATCGTCCTCTTTCTCCTGAAGATGTAAACGACCTTAACCCTTATCGAGGAAACCAGTTTACCACATTTGATGAAAACTATCAGGATATTGGAGCTCTTGAAGTACTTCAAGAGCCACAGTATAATAGTGATAGTAACATCGTAAGACTTCCTGGAGAGCTTCCGATACGTGCAGTTACTGAAGAAGAAAACCTTAACAGAAGAAACTATCAAAGGTCTGACTACAGAAATCACCTAGATGGTGATAAGGAGTCATCTATCTATTATGAGCAAGATGTAGAAGAAGGCAATGCTCTTATGTACGACTATGCTCAGACCACTCTAATAGGAAATACAACACGTGTATATAAAGGTGGAAGCTGGAAAGACAGAGCTTACTGGCTTAGCCCTGGAACGAGAAGATATCTTGAAGAAGATCAATCAACGGATGATATTGGATTCCGATGCGCGATGGACAGACTTGGATTCCAAAATCCGAGCGAGAAGAGAGAAAAAGAACATACTGCTCCAAAGCGTGACAAATTCAAACGTCACGAATACAATTAAAAAATTCAGCCCCGTTTATAGCGGGGCTTTTTTATGACTATACCAGAACTACATAAGGTCTTTTTAACTTCTACCGGTGTGTGTACTGACACCCGAACTATTGAAAAAGACAACATATACTTTGCGTTAAAAGGTGACAATTTTGATGGTAATAAATTCGCAAAGCAAGCCATTGATTCTGGAGCCAGTCTGGCTGTAATCGATGATGTACAATATCAAACTGATCAAACAATTTTAGTAGCAGACGTTTTAAGCACATTACAGCAACTTAGTTCCTATCACAGAGATCTACTTACCATTCCTGTGATTGCGCTTACAGGCAGTAATGGAAAAACGACTACTAAAGAACTAATCGCTGCCGCACTTGGCCCTAAATATAACGTGGCCTTTACCAAGGGAAATCTCAATAATCACATTGGTGTCCCTCTAACTTTACTTTCCATCAGGCCAGAGCATGAGATTGCTGTTATTGAGATGGGTGCCAACCATCAAAAGGAAATTGAATTTTTAAGTTCGATCTGCAAACCTGACTTTGGATATATTACCAACTTTGGCAAGGCACACCTTGAAGGCTTTGGAGGAGTGGAAGGTGTTATAAAGGGAAAAACCGAATTATATAGTTTTCTAAGGGATCATAATAAAATTGCATTTATAAATGCTGGCGATCCAATTCAACTTGAAAAATCAAATGGCATAAAAGCAATCACTTTCGGCCAAGGCAACAATGTCGATATTTTAGTTCAACAAAGGACTAACCCGGGATCTGAACTCGAGGTAATCTATAAAAATATCTCTATTCATAGTAACCTTACTGGTGCTTATAACTTCCCGAATATATCAGCTGCCATTGCCATTGCCGATTATTTTAAGGTAGATCCAGAATTGATAAAGTCAGGTTTAGAAAATTATTTTCCTACCAACAATCGCTCGCAGATTACCAAAACAGAGCACAACATCTTAATTGTAGATACCTATAATGCAAACCCAAGTAGTATGGAAGCCGCTCTAAAAAATATGGGCAACTACGAGGGTAATTATAAGTGGGCAATTTTAGGCGACATGTTTGAAATGGGCGACTATGAAGGCGAAGAGCATCAGCGCATTGTTGATTTGGCAAAAGCTCAAGATTTTGAAAAAATAATTTTAGTCGGAAAGGCATTTTTAGCCAGCACTGCTCCAGGCACAATTCAATTTAAAGCAACCTCTGAATTATTAGATTGGCTTAGCACAAATAAGGTTCAAGGAAAAACCATTCTGCTGAAAGGCAGCAGAGGTATGGCTATTGAGCGAGCAATTCCTCTTTTATAAAACAATAAAGCCCTGCAGAAATGCAGGGCTTTATTTTATCCATTTCTGAGGAGAGTTAGTCTCTCAAAATATCTCTTGAAATTACAATTTTCTGGATTTCAGAAGTCCCTTCATAAATCTGAGTAATCTTAGCATCGCGCATCAATCGCTCTACGTGGTACTCTTTTACAAAACCATACCCTCCATGAATCTGAACAGCTTCAACTGTGGTTTTCATAGCTACCGAAGAAGCGAATAATTTAGCTTGAGCTCCGGCTCTGTCAAAATTATGACCATTATCTTTCAACCAAGCTGCCTTAATACATAGCAATCTTGCAGCTTCGATTTCGGTAGCCATATCAGCTAGCTTGAACGCAATAGCTTGATGCTTTCCAATTTCTTTACCAAAAGTCTTACGCTCTTTAGAGTACTTTAATGCCAATTCATAAGCACCAGAAGCAATACCCAAAGCCTGAGAAGCAATACCCACACGGCCGCCACTCAATACTTTCATGGCGAATTTAAAACCGAAGCCTTCTTCACCAATTCTGTTTTCCTTTGGAACCTTTACATCCTGAAACATCAAAGAATGAGTGTCACTTCCACGGATTCCTAACTTATCTTCCTTTTTTCCAACTACAAAACCTTCTTGATCTTTTTCTACAATAAGGCAGTTGATACCTTTATGTCCAGCCTCAACATCCGTTTGGGCCATTACCAAATAAACCGAGGCAGTGCTACCATTGGTAATCCAGTTTTTGGTTCCATTCAGCAAATAATGATCACCTTTATCAATCGCAGTAGTTTTTTGCGATGTAGCGTCAGAACCAGCTTCAGGCTCACTCAAGCAAAATGCTCCAATAATCTGACCTGAAGCTAATGGCTTCAAATACTTTTCCTTTTGTTCTTCAGTACCAAACTTCTCAAGCCCCCAGCACACAAGGCTGTTATTTACAGACATCACTACAGAGGCAGACGCGTCAACTTTAGAAATTTCTTCCATCGCCAAAACGTAAGAGATAGTGTCCAATCCACTACCGCCATATTTAGGGTCAACCATCATTCCCATAAATCCAAGCTCACCCATTTGCTTTATTTGCTCGGTTGGAAACTTTTGCTCATTATCTCTTTCGATTACTCCTGGCAAAAGTTCATTTTGGGCAAAATCCCTAGCGGCCTTTTGGATCATCAAGTGCTCTTCTGTCAACTCAAATTTCATCTCTCTATAATTATATTAATCAATGATGGTTTATTGCAATAATCCCAATAATTTCGCCTAAGCTAAAATTTACAGCGGGTATTTATTGTGTTCATTTTCACTAAAACCTGATTTACTCGATTTTAGAAGGAGTGCAAATGTAATGTTTACACCTTAAAAATGGTAACAAAACCAATGAAGGCTATAGGATTAATGAGCGGCACGTCACTAGATGGGCTAGATATTTGTTTATGCGACTTTATGGAGGAGCACGGCAAATGGACTTTTTCTATTTTACACACCGAAACCGTTGCATATAGTATAGAATGGCAAAACAAGCTTTCTTACAACCCTTCTCTTTCCGCAAGGCACCTATTGGAGCTTGACCATGATTATGGGATTCTCCTCGGTGAGATACTGCTCAAGTTTATTTCACAGAATGATATTAAACTTTCAGACATTACTCTTATAGCCAGCCATGGTCACACTTTTTATCATCGTCCGGAGCAGGGCTTTACTTTTCAGCTAGGCAATGGTCCAGAGATTTTTGCCAAATTCCAAATTCCTGTGGTGTGTGATTTTAGGAGGCAGGATGTAGCCTTGGGTGGCCAAGGTGCTCCGCTTGTTCCTATAGGAGATCAACTTTTATTTGGTAAACATGAGGCGTGCCTCAACTTTGGAGGATTCGCAAATATTTCATTTGATAAAAACATGCATCGAGTAGCATTTGACATTTGCCCGGTAAATTTTGTGCTAAATACTTTTGCTAAAGAACTTGGCTATGACTATGACTATCAGGGCTTACTGGCCTCAAAAGGAAAACTGTGCTCAAACTTACTATCTCAGCTCAATGAACTGGATTTTTATCAGAAAGCCCCTCCTAAATCACTTGGTGCTGAATGGGTAAATGAATGCATATTTCCCATAATAGAAAAAGCGGATATCACCGTATTTGATAAACTGCGCACAATGGCCGAACATATAGCTATTCAGGTTTCAAAAGTTTTGAATGATCAGCAAATAAAAAACTGCTTAATTACAGGCGGTGGTGCATATAATTCGTATCTCATCCAGCTTATCAGAAGCAAAACAAACTGTCTAATTCACATTCCCGAGAAGGAAATTGTGGAATTTAAAGAAGCTGTAATTTTTGCCTTTATGGGCCTCCTTAGGCTACAAGGAAAAGACAACGTAATAGGCAATGTTACAGGCGCTTCACGCTCACATAGTTCAGGTATCATCTACACCTAATTATCCCATTATTAAATTCCTAGCACCAAGGGCCTCCTCACTTCAAGGTTTTATTACATTTGCGCGCATTAAAATTTTACCATGAAGGACTTACTTAAGATTTATGAAAGCAAAGCGCCAGAGATTGTATTTCACTGGCATGATAGTGAAACCATTGCAGAAGGGTGGGTAGTAATAAATTCATTAAGAGGTGGTGCTGCTGGTGGTGGCACTCGTATGCGCGAAGGCTTAAATGAGCATGAAGTGCTTTCACTGGCCAAAACCATGGAAATTAAATTTACTGTTGCAGGGCCTGCAATTGGCGGTGCAAAATCAGGTATCAACTTCAACCCAAACGACCCTCGTAAGGATGGTGTTTTAGAAAGATGGTACAAGGCTGTAAAGCCATTACTAAAAACCTATTACGGCACGGGTGGTGATTTGAACGTAGATGAAATTCACGAAGTTATTCCTGTAACCAAAGAGCTTGGAATAGAGCATCCTCAAGAAGGTGTTTTGGTGGGACACTTTGCTCCAAATGACGCTGACAAAGCCAAAAAAATAAAACAACTACAGGAAGGAGTCTTATTTCCTGTAACCAAGGAAAACCTTACTCCTAAGCCAGAAAAAAATTATACCGTAGCCGATATGATTACCGGTTATGGAACTGCTGAATCAGTTCGTCACTTTTACAATATTTATGGTGGTGACCTTGCCGGAAAGCGCGTGATTATTCAAGGCTGGGGAAATGTAGCCGCTGCTGCTGCTTTTTACCTTGCTCAAAATGATGCCAAAGTAGTTGGAATCATTGACCGTGTTGGTGGTCTTATCAACGAAAATGGTTTTTCTTACCAAGAAATCACAGACTTGTTTAACGCCAAAAATGGCAACTTCCTGGTAGCTGATAATCTGATTTCTTTTGACGAAATCAACGAACGCATTTGGACAGTAGGTGCGGAAATTTTTATTCCTGCTGCAGCTTCACGTTTGGTAAGCAAAGATCATTTGGATAAAATGATTGACAACGGTCTTGAAGTAATTTCTTCAGGCGCCAATGTGCCATTTGCTGATAATGAAATTTTCTACGGTCCTATTTCAGAATATGCTGATCAAAAAGTGACCTGCATTCCTGATTTTATCTCTAACTGCGGTATGGCCCGTGTATTTGGCTACCTAATGGGAGATGATGTAACTCTTAGCGATGAAGCCATTTTTAACGATAGCTCAGATACTATTAAGGATGCTCTTCAAAAATGTTTTGACAAAAGCTCCGACAAGAAGTTTTTGACCAAAACAGCTTATGAAATAGCTTTAAAACAACTTATCTAATTTAACTTTTCAATCCTCGGCCCCATGTATATTTTAATGATAGTAATTTTTGTGCTCGGTTATGCAGCTATTGCATTGGAGCATACTATTCGTATTGATAAAGCTGCGTCTGCACTTATAACGGGTGTTCTTTGCTGGACCGTATATGTACTTGGGGCTCAGGGTATCGTTGATTTCGACAGTATACCAGCGTATATTTCCGAGATATTTTTTCACAACCCTGGACACAGTGGGGCACCAACTCTTGCTGATCAGCAAGAAATTATAACCCACTATGTCACTGAGTTTCAAATTTTGGAACACCTTGGTGAAATAGCTTCTATCCTGTTTTTTCTTTTGGGCGCTATGACTATTGTAGAGCTTATTGACAGCCATGAAGGTTTTGCTGTAATAACAGATCGTATTCGCACCACAAATAAGCGCAAGCTAATGTGGATTGTAGGTATCCTTACCTTCTTCTTTTCTGCCGCTTTGGATAACCTTACTACTTCTATAGTAATGATTTCGCTTTTGCGAAAACTGATAGAAGATAAGGAGGACCGCTGGCTTTTTGCTGGTTTGGTAATTATTGCCGCCAACGCTGGTGGTGCCTGGTCGCCTATTGGAGACGTTACCACTACCATGCTTTGGATTGGCTCTCAGGTTACCGCAGGCGCTATCATCATTAAGCTTATACTTCCTAGTTTGGTGTGTTTGGCTATTCCGCTTTTAGTGGTTTCTATGCGTACCAAAGGAAATGTAAAACGCCCTATGAAATCTGAAGGGCTGGAACACTACACCAACCCTACCACCCCAAAGGAGCGTAACATTGTGTTTGGAGCTGGTGTAGCCGGATTGCTGTTTGTACCTGTATTTAAAACCTACACACACCTACCTCCCTTTATGGGAATGATGCTAAGTTTAGGCGTGCTTTGGGTAATCACTGAAGTACTTCACCGTAGTAAAAACAAGGAAGCAAAATATAACCTTAGCGTAATTGGCGTGCTTCAAAAAGTAGATACTGCCAGTGTGCTTTTCTTCTTAGGAATCCTTTTGGCAGTAGCCAGTTTACAATCTGCCGGACAGCTTCAAACTATGGCAGGCTTCCTTGATGAAAGCATTGGAACTAATGATGAAAAAGGAATTTACATCATCAGTATGGTAATTGGTTTACTTTCCGCCATTGTGGATAACGTGCCCTTGGTGGCCGCTGCAATCGGTATGTATGACATCAGTCCTATAGCAGGAGATTTCTTTTCACAAGACGGTTTGTTCTGGGAATTTTTGGCTTACTGTGCCGGTACGGGAGGTAGCGCATTGATCATCGGATCGGCTGCCGGTGTTGCTGTAATGGGCCTTGAAGGCATTCCTTTTGGATGGTATCTTAAGCGTATTTCTGTTCTTGCCCTTATAGGTTATTTTGCAGGAGCTTTTGCTTACATCTTACAAGAAAGCCTTTTTCATCTGTAAACTATCGATTGTTAATTTTTCTTTACGCAACTATAATCTAGGCTTGTGTAGTCCGTTATCTTTGGAGGTAAATAATAGCACCTTCAATGTACACACCTTTTTTACAGATATCTGTGCCTGACACGGCCACTGCTGCTGGCGATGAGCTTCCGGTAGAGAAAACATTAAGCATTTGGGAACTGATAACCAGCGGGGGACCTGGCGGTATACTCATTATGAGTGTGCTTTTTATCCTTTCCATAATTGCTGTTTACATCTTTATTGAGCGATTTAATTCCATTAAAAAAGCCAATAAAATAGATGTCAATTTCATCAATAACATTAAAGACCACGTAAGCCAGGGGCGCTTGGATGCGGCTAAGGCTTTATGCCAAAGTCAGGATACTCCGGTAGCCCGAATGATTCAAAAAGGTATTTCACGAATAGGAAAACCTTTGAAGGATATTACGTCCGCTATTGAAAACACTGGCAAGCTTGAAATCAGCCGTCTTGAAAAAAATCTAGCTGCCTTAGCTACCATTGCCGGTGCCGCTCCTATGATTGGTTTCTTAGGTACCGTTATCGGGATGATTCTTGCCTTTCACGAAATGGCTGCTGCAGGTGGTCAGATTGACATCGAAATGCTTGCCGAAGGTATCTATACAGCAATGACCACCACCGTAGCCGGACTTGCAGTGGGCATTGTTGCTTATATCGGTTACAACGTATTGGTAGCTCGTGTAGACAAGGTGGTTTATAATATGGAAGCCAATACTGTAGAGTTTTTGGATCTATTACACGAACCTGCTTAAGATGAATTTAAAACGAAGAAATAGAGTTAGTGCAGAGTTCAGCATGTCCAGTATGACGGACATTGTGTTTCTGTTGCTCATCTTTTTTATGATTGCCTCCACCTTGGTTACGAGCTCTGCTTTGGATTTGCAGCTACCTAGCAGCAAAGTACAAACTGTAAAACGCCAAGATGTAACGGTAAATATTTCTCCCGATTTACGTATTTCTGTAGGAAAAGATATAGTGAGTGAAGCGGAGCTGGAGAGTGCTATTTTGGCGCAAGCCAAAAATGATCCTGAAGCCGTGGTAATGCTTAGAGCCGACAAATCTGTACCTTACGAAAAAGTGGTGATGGTGATGGACATAGCTTATCGCAATAAGCTAAAAATGATTGCTGCCACAAACCCCAAGTAGTATGTTTAAAGAAATTTGGAACGATAAAGACCGGAGAAAGGGGCTGATTGGCTCCATAACTTTCCATGCCATATTGTTGCTATTGTTCCTTTTTGTGGGATTGAAGTACTACGAACCGAAGCCCGAGGATGGTATCGTTATCAACTTTGGAAACTCTGAAACCGGGATGGGCGATCAAGCCGATGGCGCACAGCAAACCGTAGTGGAAACTACCCCAGAAGAAACCACTCCCGACCCTGTAGAGTCTCCAAGTGATGCAGTAGAGGCTACACAAACACAAGATGTGGTGGATGCTCCTGCCGTAGAAACCAAAAAAGCCGAGAAGCCTAAAAAAGAAGAGCCAAAACCTGTAGAACCGGAAAAACCAAAGCCCAGTAGCGAATTGGAAAAAATGCTGGAAAGCGTAAAAAGCTCTAAAGCGGGTGGCGAAGGTGAAAAGAAAGGTGAAGGCGACCAAGGGGCTGCTGATGGTGACCCCAACAGCAAAAGCCGAACTGGAGGAAGCACAGGAGGTGGAGGCACTGGTGGTACAGGAAACTATATGTTGGGAGGTCGACAAGCCCTAAATAAACCCAAGCCTGAATATCCCTGTGCTGATGAAGGCCGTGTAGTAGTAAAGATATATGTGGATCAAAACGGTAAAGTTACCAATGCCATTCCTGGCGAAAGAGTACCTGGCGGATCAGCTACCACCACTACAAGTAGCTGCTTGTTTGACAAAGCCAAAGCTGCCGCCATGCGCACTACCTGGCAGCCAGATGGCGATGCACCAAATCCACAAATAGGCTACATCGTTTACAACTTCCAAAAGCGATAAATCATGACGTACCAGGAGTGCCTCGATTGGCTCTTCACGCAGTTGCCCATGTACCAAAGGGTAGGTGGAGCAGCTTATAAAGCCGACCTCAGCAATACCCACAAACTGATGGATTTGCTGGATCATCCAGAAAATAAATTCAAAAGCGTGCATGTGGCCGGCAC
>JAUHWX010000017.1 GCA_030427285.1 Bacteroidia bacterium | reverse complement strand
AATTTTTAATCGATGCCCCCATTTAGTAAAATCAGGTTCTTGCGAAAATCGTAAAGCTGAATCTACAGGGAAACGTGTGGTGGCAATTACAGTCGCACCAGCCCTAAGCATCATCAGGGTGATGTGGTAACCAATTTTGAGTCGAGAACCTGTAACCAAAGCAACCTGCCCTGTAAGGTCTGCCGTTTGAAAACGCTTGGCATAATTGAAATCGCCACACTCCTTACACATTGTGTCATAAAAATGGTGTAACCTCTTGTATTCGGCTTTGCACACATAGCAGTTTCGTGGTGATTCCAAGTCTACTTCTTTCTCGGCAATATGCTCTGCTGTGAGGTCAATCATGGTAGGCGCTGTAAACACTACAGCCTCACGTGCGCTTCTTATACCTGTAGCATTTCGAGCGTGCTTATCTTTTTCTCTAAGCTTGCGCTTTTCGGCTTTCTTAGCTTCTTTTTTACGTCTTGCAAATTCCTCACGGCTAGGTCTTGAAAGTAAACCCGCAGCCATCAGCAATGCCAATCGCTTGTCTTTGGGTATTTCAAAAATCTGATTGGTATCTGCATTCAAAGTTTCCAATACAGATATACATTGAAGTATCTGCTCCTCAGTGAGTTTCTCCAACTCACTCTCCTTCCTATTATTCGTCATTCTTCTACTAGAATTGAGCGGCAAAAGTAGGTATATAAAACATGCTTTTGTTTAAGATATATGGAGTTTAAGAAGTGATTTACTAAAAATACAAATAGCAGATTGCGAGGGTTTTGTGCAAGCAATAAAGTTTTACCTTCAACCTTTAGCCTAATTTTGAGTTAACACATAAAACCTTCACTTGAAAATACTTATTCGCGCCTCACTCGTTATTGTCGGCATTTTTCTTCTGCTATGGTTGGCCTTTGCCGTTTTTGCTGAGCCTTTTATAAAAAAGACTATTGAAGAAAAACTCACCTATTACAAAGGAGACTCCGTAAGTATTGGTGCCGTCAATATTCATTTTTTTCCTATTGGCTTAAAGTTAAAGGATGCTCATTTTAATTTACAAATCCCTAAGGATAGTCTACTGATAAACTGGGCAGGAGACATCAGTTACGCCCAGGTTGGCGGTATTGATTGGATAAAAGCCTGGAAGGAAAATATTTGGGATGTAAGATCAATAAAGATTGGTGAAGGTGCAGTGCATTGGAAAGTGCAAAAACACATGCCTCAAGACTCTGGTAGGTTTTCAAATTCCGGGAATACCGAAAGTCCTGATATCATTCTGCGAAACACTAATGTAGAGTTACTCGACTTAAAATTTGAGAAAGATTCTTTAGCTATAAACCTTGAAACATCCATTAACCTTGATAGCCTCAGCATTTCCCGTAAGGATAGTATGCATTGGCATTTAGAGCGTGTACAGCTTCATTCAGAGGATGCCCTTTTTGAAAATGTGGTTCCCGATTTTGATTTGGCCTACGATGCTTTAAATTATGATTCAAAAAACAATCAATTAAAGATTGAAGCTTTTATAATGAAGCCTCGTATCACCGCTGAAGAGTTTTCTAAAAAGTACCCTTTCAGAAAAGTGCAGCCTGATATTTACCTGTCATCCATTACGGTGAGTGATCTCAATATTAATGAGCTTCACAATGGTATTTTTGCTTCTAAAGTAGTGTTGGATAGTTGTGACTTTTCTATCTACCAGGATCTTCGCAAGGAGCGTGAAAACGTTCGAAAGCCTTTACCATCTGAGCTTGTCGCAAATATTCCCATTCCTGTAAATATTGATTCGCTCATTTTACAAAGGGCATTTTTACATTACCATCATACATCCAAGAAGCCTGAGCTGGGGCAAGCTGAACTTGAAGTTGATGAACTTAAACTAAAGATTTTTCCTATCAATAATATTGGTCACCCCAATAGTGCTGAAGTAAATATTGAGGGAACAGCTCGCCTGCAAAAAGAGGCGATTGTAAGCATTGATGCCATTTTATTTGCCGACAAAACCCACCACGACTTTGAAGTGAAACTCTCTATGAACCCTACACCTATTGCCGCCTTCAATAGCATACTGTACCCTACTACGGGAGTAAAAGTTGAGGAAGGTCAATGCACTGGTGCTCGTGTATACATGAGCGGAAATGACTTTAGCATACGTGGAGATTTGGACATTGCCTACACTGATTTAAAAGTAAGTTTAGCTCCAGGAAACAAGGATAGCTGGAAGTTTATAAACAAAGTAAAATCAGGTTTAGGAAATTGGGCTTTGGTAAATACCAATTTAACCTATGCATCAGATGGTGGTAAGATATATTTCGAACGTCCGGCAAAAGAACCTTTTGTAAATTTTTGGTGGAAAGGCATCCAAAGCGGACTACTTGACGCTATTTTAAAAGTAGATTTGCCGCTATAAAAAAGCCCATACAACTTCTAGCTATGCGGGCCTGATTTATGTAAAAGCAGATTTTCTAGTAACTCATCTCCACAATCCGGGCTACATCTTCCGGTGCCAGGTTTTTATTCTCACCAATACCTGTCATTCCACGCTCCGTAAAACGTTCAGAAATAAATTCAGCGGTTCCTTTATAATCTTCGGTGTATTCCGAAAGCTTAGTTTTAATACCCAAAGACTGGTAGAAATCTTCAATGTGATTGATTGCGGCACGGGCTTTTTCCTGAGTATCTCCTTCTGTAACTCCCCACACACGCTCGGCCATTTGAGCAAGCTTCTCCTTTTTGGTTTCTAAATTATAGGTGTACAAACTTTTGGTAATAATGGCCAAAGTACGTGCGTGGTCAATATTGTACAAAGCCGTAAGCTCATGGCCTATGGCGTGAATACTCCAATCGGTTGGCACACCTTTTTGAATAAGACCATTTAAAGCCATGGTGCAGCTCCACATAAAATTAGCCGCAGCATCATAATCTTTATTGTCCTTCATTATAGCTGGAGCAGTCTCCACAAGTGTTTGCAAAATACCTTCTGCAAAACGATCCTGAAGCAAAGCCTGAGCTGGATACGTAGTATATTGTTCAAGCACGTGGGTAAATGCATCGGCCAATCCATTGGCAATTTGCCTTTGCGGAATAGAATACACTACCTGAGGGTCTAAAATGGAAAACTGAGGAAATAAGCCTGGTCCACCAATCGGGAGTTTAAGCTTCATTTCTCTGCGGGTGATTACGGAGCCAGAGTTCATTTCTGAACCCGTGGCCGGCAATGTAAGCACCGTACCAAAAGGCATTCCCTCGGTAATTGGCTTTTGGCGGGTTATCAAATCCCATGGCGAATCGCCATCATACACCGCTGCTGCCGAAATAAATTTGGTACCGTCTATAACGGAACCACCACCAACAGCAAGTAGATAAGTGATATTCTTCTCTTTGATAATGTCCAAAGCTTTTATCAAAACATCATACTCAGGGTTTGGAGGAATTCCGCCCATTTCGTGCACCTCAAACTTTGAAAGTGCCTCTGTAACCTGATCATATATTCCATTTTTCTTAATGCTTCCACCTCCATATAGCATAAGTACTTTAGCATCAGCCGGAATTTCATTTGCCAACTTCTTTATCTGGTCTTTTCCGAAAATTATCTTGGTAGGATTCTGAAACTGAAAATCGTTCATATCTTATTTTTATAATGGTTTGAAACGTTGTGAATGCCTAATTGCAGGCATTATTAATCAACAAGCAAAGAGTGTGCTTGTTTCACACATTTTAAATTAGATAAAACTATGAAGGATTAGGGAAAAGAGATGATTCTAACGCTGATAATTGCTTCGGTTACGAGTGTTTCCGCGAAGAATAAGATAAACTACCGAACCTATTATTGGCAATAAAATAATAAGGACTATCCAAAGAAGTCGGTTATTAGGTTCATGCTCATTTTTTAGCATTACAACAATTGCCCATACTGGTAATAATAGTAGAGATAAAAAGAATGCCAGGAGAATAATTTGCCAAATACCAATAATTCCGAGTAATGTCATGAGCTTAATTTATTTGAGATGTGAAAGATATAAAAACCAAAAAACCGCCCCACAATACTTGCGGAACGGTTTTTCACAATCTTTTCAATTTAAGCTTTCGCTTACTTTTTCTCCAGTTTTACCAATGTAAGGTCTCGCACCCCTGTCAGGTACATAAAGTCATTTTGGTAGCCTCCTTTTGGATCTTTGGTAATTTTGAAACCAGTACTCAGCATCGGCTGCTCGTCATCGAGTCGATACATCATATACTTTCCATTTTTCCACAGCTGGCGCAAAAAGTACATTCCTACATCATATCCCTGAAAGGCAAATTGGGAGGGCTCGGCCTTATACTTTTTACGGTATTGCTTTATAAAAATTATTGTTTTAGGATCGTTATAGTCTATAAAGTTAGCATCGGGCATGCTTAGGTTCAGCTTGTCCAAATAATTCATTTCTAACGTTTGAATTTCCAACAACTTAGAAGGTCCCATCACTGCAATGTCAAAAGCTCTCATCAAACGAAGGTTACTGATTAGGTCACTCAAAAACACCTGATCTTCTGAAAAGATAATCACCACATTTTGCTTGTTGGGCGCCATCATATCCTTTAACACTTGGCGCCTGATAAGCTCATTGGCAAACACAATATCATCTATACGATTACTATCCGCCCGAGGCAATAGTCGAGCTCTCACCTCGCGCACATTTGCTTCCTCTGCACTGCTATAGGCAAATATTACCCGTGCCTTTGCATATTCAGTATTTAGCATATCTGCAATTACCTGCCCCGCTGCTGCACTTCCGGGGTTACACTTTATTAGGTTTGGTCTGCCTTTTACCTCAGCAGATTTGCTCAATGGGCTAATCACCGGAACATTTTGTTTACGCAACTCATCAGCAATGTATTCCACGTTTTTATGAAATAGTGGACCTATTACCATATCAAAATGCATCTGCTGAAACTCCTTACTTTTCTCTTGAAGGTGCACTAAACTATTTTTGGTATCGTATACGTTCAGGTTTAAATTCATGCCCTGCTTGGACAGTGTATCGGCTGCCATTAGCAGGCCATTATAAAACTCAAGCGAAAGTTTTTGGGTACCATCAATTGAGGGCTTGCCTTGAAAAGCAGTATCGGCATTGATCTTAAAGGGTAGCATTACCCCTACTTTATAGGTTTTGTGAACATCTATTTTTAATGTATCCTCAAACTCAATCACCGGTGCCTTGGTAAGCACCTGCTTTTCATTATTCAAACTGTCTTTTCGATTTACCTTGCTGTTACTAGGCTGGCCAGCTGGTGCAGTTTGGTTCTCTTTGGCAAAAAGCTTATCGAGCCATTTTATATCTTCTGCTGTTCCCTTTTTGGGAATAATAATGTACTTGTCTACTTCAAGCCCGCGCTTAATTTCAGGGTTTAACTTCTCCAGTTCCTCCTGACTTACATTGTAACGGCTTTTTAGGGAGTAAAAAGAATCCCCGCTTTTTACTTTATACAAGAAGTAGTTTTCATCTTCACCCTTTTGAGCCGAACTATCGTTTACTGAGGCTACTTCTTTTCCTTTGTCAGAGTTCAGCCCTTCTTTTGGTTTTTCAACAGTGGCCTCTTTTGGTGCTCTATTTCCGGGAATACTAAGCTCCTGCCCTATTTGCAAACCTTCCTTTGCCATAGGATTTATAAGGTATAAACTATCTAATGAAAGCTGATACTGGCGACTGATTGAGTAGGCTGTTTCTGTTTTCTTTACTACGTGAATATAATAGGCTTTTTGTGCTTGTTGCTCAGCAATTTCATCCTTTACTTCTTCGCTGGGCTCAGGAATTTTTATCACCATCCCTACTTTCAATCCATCCTGCTCCAGTTCAGGGTTTAGCTTTTTGATGTCTGCAATGCCTACATGATACTGAATAGCCAGAGAGTATAGGGTTTCGCCAGGCTGTACCGTATGGGTTTTTTCACCTGCGTCTTTCTTCTCAGATGTTTCCTTTGATGTTTCAGCCTTTGGAGGAATACTCAGTACCATTCCAGCTTTAAGGCCATCTGCCAATTGTGGATTATTCTTGCGAATATCGGCAACGCTCACTCCATATTCTTTAGCTATAGAATACAAGGTTTGCCCGGCTTTTACGGTATAAGGAGTAAAGCCCGGACCAACAGTTTTTGTCGGTGCGGGCTCTTCATTCTTCTTCATCAGCTCCTTTGGAATAAGAAGCTTGGTATTTAGGCGTAAGCCACTTTTTATTTCGGGGTTGAATTTTTCGAGATCTTCTATGCTAATATGATACTCCTTACTGATGCTGTACTTGGTATCCCCTTCTACTACATCGTGAAAAATATACTTATCCGATTGAGCAAAGCTGCCAATACTTATTAGCGATAGAAAAACTATAAACAAAAAACTTCTGATCATTCCCATTCTATTGTAGCTGGTGGTTTAGAGCTAATGTCATACACTACTCTGTTTACACCTTTAACGCGATTTATTATTTTATTGGATATCTCTGCCAAAAATTCATACGGTAAATGTACCCAATCAGCCGTCATACCATCGGTAGACTCTACTGCGCGTAACGCTACTACATTCTCATAAGTTCGTTCATCTCCCATCACCCCAACTGACTGCACCGGTAGCAACATTGCTCCTGCCTGCCATACATCATCATATAAACCGTGATCTTTAAGGCCTTGGATAAAAATATGATCTACCTCCTGCAGCACTCGTACTTTCTCCTTGGTGATTTCTCCAATAATACGAATAGCCAAACCAGGGCCCGGGAATGGGTGTCGACCCAAAAGCTCATCATCAATTCCCAAAGCTTTACCTACACGTCTTACCTCATCCTTAAATAAGGATTTCATTGGCTCCACTACCTGCAATTTCATAAAGTCAGGAAGTCCGCCCACGTTGTGATGTGACTTAATAGTGGCAGAAGGCCCACCGTTTACCGAAACAGATTCTATCACATCAGGATAAATAGTTCCTTGTGCCAACCATTCCACATTGGAGATCAATGAAGCCTCATCATCAAATACCTCAATGAATTTTCGGCCAATAGTTTTTCGCTTTATTTCAGGATCTGATATTCCTTCAAGCGCATTCAAGAAACGATCAGAAGAATCAACACCTTTAATATTAAGGCCCATCTCCTTGTACTGCTCCAGTACATTTTCAAATTCGTTCTTGCGCAACACGCCATTGTTCACAAAGATGCAATGCAATCTATCACCAATAGCTTCTGAAAGCAAAACAGCGGTAACGGTGCTATCTACACCACCACTAAGACCAAGTACTACATGATCTTTACCTAGCTTTTTGCGCATCTTCTCAATTGTATCTTCTACAAAAGAAATAGGTGTCCAATCCTGTATACACCCGCAAATACCAACGGTAAAGTTTTCTAGTAACTTAAGGCCGTCCTTACTGTGGTATACCTCCGGGTGAAACTGAATACCATAAGTAGTTTCGCCTTCAATTTTATAAGCTGCGGCTTCCACATCTGCAGTGCTGGCAATTAGCTTATAGTTTTCTGGCATTTGCTTAATGGTATCTCCGTGGCTCATCCAAACCTGTGAGCCCATTGGCATACCCGTCATCAGTGGCGATTGCTCATCGATAAACTTAAGATTGGCACGACCATACTCACGCGAATCCGAAGCTTCCACTTTTCCACCAAAGGCCTGCACCATGTACTGTGCACCATAGCACACACCAAGTAATGGCAGTTTGCCTTTTATTTCTTCAAGCTCCAATTTTGGAGAATCATCATCACGCACCGAAGCAGGGCTGCCACTAATAATCACCCCTTTCATTGCAGGGGTAAGTTTTGGTACATTGTTATACGGATGGATTTCGCAGTATATATTCAACTCACGAACTCTGCGCGCAATAAGCTGCGTGTATTGCGATCCGCAGTCTAAAATCAGGATCATTTCTTGCATGGGCGCAAAGGTAAATCGTTTTTTGAAGCCACCGATTACTCAAGCTACTTTGATTTTTAACATTTTATCAAAATTCTTAACCAACAGAAAGTCCGTTATAATCAAGCATTCAGGAATATTATTACTTTTGAGACAATCTAAACATCAAAAATCGCTATTAAAATGAAAGCACTAAAAGTTATTCTAATCATCATTGCTGTTCTCTTTGGGGGTTACTGCATATGGATGGCAACACTACCTACAAACTTCGAAATGAAAAGATCTGCCATAGTGGATGCTGAGCCGGATGTGGTATTTGCAGAAGTAAATACTTTGACAGAGTGGCCAAAGTGGAGCCCATGGTATAAGC
This sequence comes from Bacteroidia bacterium, assembly GCA_030427285.1. Taxonomy (GTDB): domain Bacteria; phylum Bacteroidota; class Bacteroidia; order Flavobacteriales; family Schleiferiaceae; genus Owenweeksia. Next base: position 16,413 of record JAUHWX010000017.1, on the reverse strand, counting down.
TGGATACTGCAGCTACTATGGAGTACTCTGACCCTGCTTCCGGAGAAGGTGCATATTATACCTGGACCAGTGCAAATGACAATGTAGGTTCTGGTAAATATACCAACACCACCGTTGTTCCAAACGAAGAAATCGTTTACACCATGGAATTTGCAGGTATGGGTGGATCAGAAGGGTACTGGAATTTTGAACCTACTGAGGATTCAAAAACTAAGGTAACCTGGGGTTTCCGCACAGAGTTTGACTTCTTCAATAGAATTGGAGGTGTATTTATAGAAAGCGCACTAGGGCCACAGTTTGAAGAAGGACTTAATAATCTTAAATCGGTTTCTGAAAACATGCCTAAAAAAGAGGAAGCGGCAGCCGACATTTCTGTAATTCAAGTAGAATCTATGCCTTACTATGGCATTACTGACGAGGTGAGCTGGGCTGACATGGGTTCTGACTTTTTTGCTGAGCGCTATGGTGCTTTGGCTACCTATTTAGGCGAAGACATGAAAAATACACTTTCAGCACCATTTGCCATTTACCATGTATGGGATGAAGAAAATAAAATGGCAAAAGTGGAAGTGGCTATGGCCGTTACATCTTCTAAACCAGGAAATGACCGCATTAAAAAGGGGAATACCTACGCTGGTACTGTTGTAAAGGGCGTTCACCTGGGGTCTTATGATAAAACTGGCGATTTGCATAACGCTTTGTATGAATATGTTGGAAACAACAATTATGAAATGGTAGGTTCTCCATGGGAATCTTACGTAACTGATCCAGGCACAGAGCCAGATACTGCTAAGTGGGTTACCGAAATTTACTACCCGGTAATGCCTGCTGGTACAGCTACTGCTGAATAAAATATAGCATGTTAAATCTTTCAGAAGCCTTCTGTTTTCAGAGGGCTTTTGTTGTTTATAGCCACAGGTAATCTTACCTTTTTCGCCTCTTAACGTAAACCTTCAAATCTCTTTTGGCGTTTATCCTTTTCAAAATTCAACAATCAACAATAATTCTATTTTGACACTTTTCGAAAGATTTAATAATATAAGGCAGCATACCGAAAAGCTAATGAGCCCCCTTTCGGTAGAAGACCACCTGTCGCAACCCATTACCGATGTAAGCCCACCCAAGTGGCATCTGGGGCATACTACCTGGTTTTTTGAAACTTTTATACTCGCTAAGTTTAAGCAGAACTATGAAGTGTTTGACCCGAATTTCAACTTTCTCTTTAACTCTTATTACGAATCTGTAGGTAAGCGATTGCTTCGCGATATGCGTGGCACTATGACGCGTCCACCACTGGAACGTGTGTACGAGTACCGAAAATATGTAGATGTTCAGATGGAGCAATTCTTTAATGAGAACCCTCCTGCCGAAGCTTTGGAACTTTTAGAGCTGGGGCTAAATCATGAGCAACAGCATCAAGAATTATTTCTTACCGACTTCAAATATATTTTAGGAGTTCAGCCTTTTCATCCCGTTTACGATTCACATTTTAGCGAAAGCGAAACTGAACCGCACCAAACATGGTTGGAGGTGGAGGCCGGGTTATATACAATTGGACATGATAACGAACACTTTTGTTTTGACAATGAACTGAATGCTCATCAGGTTTACCTAAATCACTTTGAGATTTCGAGTAAGCTGGTGACCAATGGTGACTGGCTAAAATTTATAGGAGAAGGAGGCTATCAAAATTTTAAATACTGGCACTCCGAAGGCTGGGGCTGGGTAAATGATGAGCACATTGAAGCTCCACTATATTGGGAAAATATGGATGGCAAATGGCACCGCTTTTCTTTGGCAGGATTGGAAGAAGTAAACCCTGACGAGCCTGTTGCTCATATTTCCTATTATGAGGCTTACGCGTACGCGGAATGGGCTGAAATGCGATTACCCACTGAAGCAGAATGGGAAATTGCCTCAGATAAATTTAACTGGGGACAGCGCTGGGAATGGACCGACTCGGCCTATCTACCCTACCCAGGTTTTAGCAAAGCTGAAGGTGCCGTGGGAGAGTATAATGGTAAGTTTATGGTAAGCCAAATGGTATTGCGCGGAAGCTCAGTAGCCACCTCACCGGAGCATAGCCGCAAGACTTATCGTAATTTTTTTCACCCACACCTGCGCTGGCAATTTACAGGCCTGAGATTGGTAAAGTAAACGAGCTTATTTATGAAAACTAATATGTCACCTACCTTACTTAGCCATCACCATTTTATTGGCTCCTTTACCAAAAATCAAAAATAATATTAACCTGTCTACCACTCACAGATATGGATACCACCACACATAAAATGACGAGCCAATTTGCTAAAGATGTACACGAAGGATTGTCTGCTCCGCAAAAGTTTTTGTCATCAAGATACTTTTATGACGCTACTGGCGACAAGATCTTTCAGCAGATAATGGCCATGCCCGAATACTATCTTACCCAATGTGAGTTTGAGATTTTTGATCAACAGAAAGATCAAATACTTTCAGCTATCAATCCGGGGTCTAAGTTCAACCTGGTAGAACTGGGTGCTGGTGATGGATATAAAACCAAAATCTTACTTAAGCATTTTTTAAAGCAACAAGCCAACTTTGAATATTTCCCTGTTGACATTTCTGGTGATGTACTGAAAAGCTTAAAGAATGACCTCAGTGATCGTTTTCCAAAACTAAAAGTTACTAACCTCAACTATGAGTATTTTGAGGCTCTTGAAAGGCTGAACGAATTGGACGATTCACCTAAGGTGATTTTATTTTTGGGGAGTAATATTGGCAACTTCACACCAGAAAGAGCACAATCATTTTTTGAAAAACTAAATAAGGTAATGCGCCCGGGCGACAAACTTCTGAGTGGGATAGATTTGAAAAAAGCCCCACACACTATTCTTAAAGCCTACAATGATCCCGCTGGTATTACACGCTCATTCAACCTAAACCTACTAGAGAGAATGAACAGGGAGCTGGGCGCTAACTTTGTAATTGAAGATTGGGATCACTTCCCTACTTATGATCCTTTTACAGGCGAATGCAGGAGCTATTTGATGAGTTGTAAAAAACAAGATGTAACCATTGAAGCTACCGGTCACACTTATTCGTTTAGAGATTCTGAACCCGTGCACATGGAGATTTCACGTAAGTATAGATTAGATGAAATTGAAGACCTGGCCAACAAAACCGGATTTGAAGTAAGCCAACATTTTACCGATAGCCGCAATTATTTTGTAGATAGCCTGTGGAATAAGCTCTAGTTTTGTCGAATGGCAAGTCCCATAAATTACATAATGCACATCCCCAAAACTGCAGGCATGAGTTTGCAGCATTTGGCGCGAAGGCGGCATAAAGCCACTGGTTCTTTGGAATTGATTTATACTCTGGACAAAGAGCTTAATGGTTTTGAAGACCGCCCCGAACTGCAAACCGTAATGGGACATTTCAGACATGGCATTCACAAGTATTCAAAAAGACCAGCACGTTACTTCACCTATTTGCGAAATCCTGTTGACCATGTGATTTCGCATTATCAATACACCAAAGATTTTCCGGACAAGTTTGAGTTTTTACCAAAAGAATCACAAAGCATTATTGACTTTGCTAAAGGGCCTTACGGTAATAATTTACAATCCCGCTTTGTTTCGGGCATCACCAAGCACGACACAGATTTGCAGGTAATTTTAGAAACTGCAAAAACCAATCTCGCCAAATTTGAAGTAGTAGGAATTACCGAGGAGTTTGACCTTTCTTTACTAATGATGGGCAAAACTCTAAACTGGAACACGCTGTACTACACTCGCATGAATGATGGCAAGGCCAAGAAAAAAGAACCTTACCCGAGCCCCAAAGTCATTGAGGAACTTGAAGATATTTTGAAATACGACATTGAACTTTATAAGCTTGGTCTTGAAATTTTTGAAAAACAAAAGCAAGCCAAACCTGATTTGGTAAAAAAGCTGCCTCATTTTCAAAAGATGAACAGCTATTTCCAGCAGCTCAACCCAACTTATACAAAGTTTAAGAAAGTGTTTGGGTTGGTTAAATAGATTTCTTAGAACCGCCTACTAAAGTAAAAAGCAAACTAAGCACCACTACCGCCACACAACCAATCACATTGTACCATAGGTATTCCACTTCATATTTTACAAAAAATGGAATCTCGTACACTCTACCAAAGTGAATGAGTAATACAAAAGCTTCGGCAATTAGTGCGCTGTAAAACACCGCATTTCCCTTTACTTTTTTGATAAAGAAGGCTACCACAAAAATGCCTAGGATAGTTCCATAAAATAGCGACCCGAGCACATTCACCATTTCTATGAGATTGTCAAACAAGGTTGCTGTGAGGGCAAATCCTATGGCTAGACAGCCCCACAGTACCGTCAATGCTTTCGACATAAAAACCTGCATTCGTTTAGAAGCATTTTGATTGAATAACCTTCTATAAAAATCTACGGAAGTAGTTGTTGCCAAGGCATTTAACTCACCAGCCGTAGAAGACATTGCCGCTGAAAAAATAAGGGCGATTATCAGCCCCACAACACCTATTGGGAGATAATCCATCACGAAAGTGAGGAACACATAGTTGGTATCTTTTACTTTAAAATCAGGATTAGCTTCCAGCAATAAACCCTTCACTTCATCACGAATTTCTCCATCACGCGCTACCACTTCTCTAAACTGCTCTTTTGCCTGTGGGTCGGTATCGTTTGCCACAAAATTATCACGCACCGTTTGAAGCTCTACAAAGTGAGCATCGTACTTGCTTTCCAGGTCTTCCAACTTCTCTTTGTACTCACTACCTCTTATGTTTTCAATGGCTGTTTTATTAAAGAAAACGGGTGGCTGCACGTATAGATAAAACACAAAGACCAGCACTCCCGTGAAGAGGATAAAAAACTGCATCGGGATTTTGATGATCGCGTTGAACATCAAGCCCAATCGGCTTTCCTTAATATTTTTGCCGGTAAGGTAGCGCTGAACCTGGCTTTGGTCGGTACCAAAATACGAGAGCGCCAAAAACAAACCTCCTGTAAGGCCGCTCCATACCGTGTATCGTTCGTTCAGGTCAAAGTCAAAATCCAGAACTTCCAGCCTGCCTACTGAGCCGGCAAGGTTCATGGCTGAACCCATTTCTACAAAACCCCCAATTTTATATATCAAAATTCCGAAGGCAACACCCATCCCCAAAAGGATAACGCCCATCTGCCATTTTTGAGTGAGGCTCACGGCTTTGGTTCCACCGCTTACTGTGTAGATGATCACCAATACTCCAACAAAAACGTTTGTGAAATTTAGGTTCCAACCTAAAAGTGTGGAGAGGATAATTGCTGGCGCAAAAATGGTGAGGCCAGCCGCTAAACCACGCTGCACCAAGAAAAGAAAGGCCGCCAACAACCGTGTTTTTATATCAAATCGATTTTCTAAATACTCATAAGCTGTGTAAACCTTGAGCCTGTAATAAATGGGAATAATGAAGGCCGAAATGATAATCAAGGCCAGTGGAAGGCCGAAGTAAAATTGAACAAAGCGAAGACCTTTTTCGTACCCAAGCCCAGGCGCACTAAGAAAAGTAATAGCACTGGCCTGTGTGGCCATCACCGAAAGCCCGATGGTAAACCAGCGCATTTCATTGCCTCCGCGCAGGTAGTCATCCACCGTTTGATTTTGGCGCGTTTTCCATACACCAAAACCCACAATGGCAAACAGAGTACCGAAAAGCACTACCCAATCTAAAACACTCATGCGCTATAATGTGAGGTGATGAAATAAAAGACAAGCAGCTGAAGTACCAAAAAAACTAGTACAAAGGCATACAGGTGTTTCCAGCTTTTAAAGATTCTATTGCTGCTCATTATTGGCTTTATTTTGGTAGCTCAATAAGTTGGCCAAAAGTCGATACGCTCCAGGAACACCCGCTGGCAATTCTCTGAAAAAAGATATTCCGGTGTACATAAATGCACCTTTACCGTAATCACCAATCAGTAAACCACCTTCGCGCATGGGCTCATCTTTATCATGCCAGCCAATTGGAGTTTCATATCTATCATCCCATTTATTGGAAAAATACAAACCACGCTCCTGTACCCAGTTTTCAAAGTCCTTTTCCGTAAGCTTGTTAGGGGTGTTCAGCACGGGGTTTTTAGCTCTGGTAAATTCCACCTTAGCATCTTCTTCAGTAACTCTATCTCTGCTGATTTCGAATGGATATGGGCCGATATCATCACTCAGTAAATCGCGAGAAGATGTGTTGTATTGTACAATGTAGTTCCCTCCATTTTGAACATAAGTCATCAAACTCTCTTTGGCCAAGGGCAACCACTCCTGGGTATTGTAAGCTCTAATTCCCGCTACTATACTTTTATATTTTGAAAGATCACCCGCCATGATTTCATCCTGCGTTAGCGTTTCCACTTGGTACCCCATTAGCTCAATAGCTTCAGCTACTTTGTCTCCCGCTCCGGGAATATATCCAATAAGCTCTCCTTCCTTTTTCAGGTCAACTTTTATAAGATTCACCTGAGCTGGTTCAAATACCACACGATCATCTATATGGCTGTATTTTATTTCAGTAAGATCAAGTGCCTCACCTTCGCCATTTATCTGAATTGTAAGAGCATCATTAGCACTTTTATCTGTAGGCGAAACGGTCACAACTACATTTCGAAATGCTCCTTCTTCAGCATCTACTTTTATTTCTGAAGGCTCCACATTCCATGATTGACCTATGATCTTAAGGCTCTTTACTTCTTTGCCAAAAGTGCGAACCCCCAAAACCAATTGTTGTGGCTCATCATTTACAAAAATCATGTTCTCCAAATTTGGAGTTACCACAATTTGCGGCACTACAAAAACAGGTTCTATAATTTCACCCTCCACCCTATCTGAGTGCTTGTTTAAAATTGGTAAGGTTAAATCATACAAATGACCGTCAATATCAATAGTAAGCTTGGCTTGCGGCAAAGGTTTATACTCGGCCTTTCCTCTCAGTTCTTGATCCTCTATGGTAAATAGATTTTCACCCGGATTATTCAACCAATAAGGCTGAGAAATCTCGTCAGCAACTTTTACATTAAGCTCCTTACTGAAGTTTTCATTTGCTGATAAAGCTTCGTTCAAATCCGTTTTTTGGCCTTCATAGTCTATCGACTTCAAGCTCACTTTTTGAGCTGATCGATTGATTACTTCCAAAGTCAGGCTTACATCTTCTCCAGGCGTCAGGTATAAATCATCGCTCAATAATTCTGCATGCCAGCCCAGTGAGGCTACAATAATTTCATTGAGCTGCTTTTTGAAATATTCCTTTTGCGAGGCATCGTTTATTTTGTCCGCTTCCGCTAAAAGTTCAAACAGAGCCGGAAGGCTTGCACTAGGATTGGTTACGTCATAGTTTTCTAAAATACTTGCCAACTTTTTATCCCCAGTTTTAAAATCATAGCGCTCCCAGGTTTGATTTATACCACTAAAAATATCTCCATCCGCTTTATCTCCTTCTAAGTATTGAAGATATTCTTTGGTACTCCCGCGTGCCACAGAAACTCCAAAACCCTGACTCTTGTGCTGCGTACGGCTATAAGAAGCTATCTCATTGTAAGAAGCCCCAAGCAGAGCATTGTAACCTCCTACATCCACAGTTACATAATTGTCATCAGTGGCTGCAATTTTATCCAGATCCTTATTCCACCAATTAGAGGCATTCCAATAGATGCGCTTTGGCTGCCAAGGCTCCACAAATTCTAATTGCTCAGGGAAGCTTTTAGGGTCACCTGCAATTTTGAAAGCTTCAATACCCAACATCGCAGATGCTGTGTGATGTCCATGCCCTCCCCTGCTATCTGGTGGAAATCGGGTGATAATTACATCCGGACGATAAGTACGAATAATCCACACCACATCCGAAAGTATTTCTTCTTCCCCCCACTTCTCCATGGTTTCATCAGCGGTTTTGCTATAGCCAAAATCTATGGCCCTGCTGAAATATTGCTCACCACCATCTGTTTTTCGGGCTTGCATTAGCTCTTGCGAGCGAAGAACTCCAAGTTTATTTCCCAGTTCGGTGCCAATTAAATTCTGGCCGCCATCGCCACGAGTAAGTGAGAGGTAAGCTGTACGAACACCCTTTCCATTTTCCAACCAAGCTATCATTCTGGTATTTTCATCATCAGGATGAGCGGCCAAATAAAGCACTCGTGTAGGGTTTTGCAGCTTTTTTAGCTCATGTAAAATTTCACCACCAGAAAGATCTTTTTGCCCAAAGGCAACACCAACGCTAATTAGGAATATAAACAGGGAAAGCTTTTTCATAAAAATAATTTGAACGCCAAAAATAGTAATCCCCAGTAGGTCTCAAAAAGATGAAAAACGTACAGATAGACTTTTCCTATAAGAAGAAAGTCATCGGATTATAAATTTTTCAATAATGTATCCTTAAATTTAGCCCTTTCTAAATCCCTAAATATGAAAAGATTGCTACTAAGCCTCACGTTAGGCATTACCCTAATTTGTTTTAATTCTCAGGCTCAAAGCACTACACCAGCGCTTTACCTCAAAAATCACACTATACATATTCAATCAGGTCTTAATGACTTAGAGTTTGCCAATGACGAAGTCGTGAACGGTAAAATTTACCGCATCGTGCAAGAAAGTAATCAGAAGTACTTTAAGCTTAACATGAAAACTGAAAGCTTTGAAGTGCTGGAGTACTTACCTCACAATGCTTTTCTCGTTAGCATAAACACTTCTCATGTAGAAGATTTTAAGTCTTTAGCTTTTCAGCTAAACTCCAAAGTAGCTAAATGGCAACCTGATTGGAAGCTTTCTCCTCGCCTGTTTAAAAGTGATATTCCTCATTGGGCCTGGCTAGATAATAAGCACATCAAAGTTTGGATTCAGACCTACGCAGACATAGATGCGCAAACCGCTACCCTGCTTATCCAAAATGAAGGTTTAGAAATAATTGACACCAAGCCCGAAATTAACTTTTATGCAATAAGCTTAAAGCCAGAAAATGCAACTCAAATTGCAGCTCTACCCTTTGTAAGTTATTTGCAAGAAATGGAGGACCCAGGACAGATTGAAAACTCCACGGCAAGGACTAACCATCGTGTAAACACCTTACAATCTACCTACAGTGGAGCTCCAAACTATGATGGAACAGGTGTAACTGTAGGCCACGGTGATGATGGTGCTATTGGTGACCATATTGATTTTATAGGTCGCTTAACGCAAAATTCACCTCCCTCTAATGGAGATCATGGTGACCATGTAGCAGGAACTATTTTTGGAGCGGGAAACCTTGACCCAAAAGGTAGAGGAATGGCACCTGGTGCCGAAATCTATTATCAGGACTATCCTGATAACCTGAATAATGTAGATCAGGATTTTAATACCCACAACGTACGTATTACATCATCATCTTATAGTAACGGCTGTAATGCTGGCTATACCGGATTTACACGCCAAATGGACTTAGATATTGAAGATCATAACTCTGTAATACATGTATTTTCTGCTGGAAACAGTGGAAATTCTGACTGCGGATATGGTGCAGGCAGCGGATGGGGAAACATAACTGGCGGCCACAAAATTGCCAAGAATGTAATGACGGTAGCTAACCTTACCCGTACAGATGTTTTAGCAGGAAGTAGCAGTCGTGGTCCATCTGAGGATGGAAGAATAAAACCAGATATCGCTGCTGTAGGTACTTCCGTGTATAGCACAACTGACCTGCCCTCCCCAAACTCGTATACGAACAAAACGGGAACATCAATGTCTTGCCCGGGAGTTTCAGGAACATTAGCCACACTTTATGAAGCCTTTCGCGATAAGCATGGTGTAGATCCGCATACAAGTCTTTTAAAAGGAATAGCGCTAAACACCGCTGATGATATAGGAAATCCTGGGCCCGACTTTATGCATGGTTACGGAAGAATAAATGCACGTAGAGCTTACAATGTGATTGACGCGCAAACTTTTATGAGTGATAGTATTACAGGAACTACCAAGTCTTTTACTATAAATATGCCAACAACAGGAACGGTGAAAGAAGTTAAAATAATGCTTATTTGGCCTGATCCTGCTGCCTCACTTAGCGCAGCCAAAGTATTGGTTAATGATTTGGATTTAAGCGTTAGCCAAGGAAGCAACAACTATCAGCCCTTGGTGTTGAACCCTAACCCAAACGCTACCACATTAAATGCAAATGCAGTGGAAGCACGTGATAGTCTAAACAATATAGAGCAAGTTGTAATAAAAAACCCAACATCAGGAAATATTACAGTGGATGTAGATGCTTTCAACCTCCCTTCTAGTGGTCAAAAATTCTTTGTAGTGTATGAATTTGTAATGGACGAAGTAGTGCTTACCTATCCAATGGGGGGCGAAGGTTTTGTTCCGTTTGAAACCGAATTTATTCGCTGGGATGCATCTGAAGGTACAGGCTCTTTTACCATTGAATATTCTACTGACAATGGCAGCACATGGTCACTTATAAACAATGCAAGTGCTGGTAACAACTACTTTTTATGGTCCGTGCCCAACATTCCTACTGACGAAGCTAAAATAAGAGTAACCAGAGGTACTCAAACTTCTGAAACCCCAGGAACATTCAGCATTATTGGGCTTCCTGTAAACATTACTTTTCCGGTACAATGTCCTGATTCACTAACCATTTCATGGAATGCCGTAAGTAATGCAACCGGATATATAATTTATGAATTAGGGGCGAAGTATATGGACAGTATTGGGTATAGCACAACAAACTCCTACACAATACAAGGTAAGGTAAACCCCAGCATGAGCAGCTGGTATAGCGTAGCATCGGTGATAAATAATGCCAAAGGCAGAAGAGCAATGGCCGTAGAAAAACCCACCGGCCTGATCAATTGTTCCATCAGCCGTGATCTTAAAGTAAGCGCTCTGCTTTCTCCTCCTCCCGGGGTAGCATCCGATTGCTTCGATTACGATACCACACCTATTAAAGTGAGGTTAGAAAACAATGGTACCAGCGATGCTTACAACTTTGATGTGAGCTATAAAATAAATAGCAACGCGATAGTTACCAATAATGTAACAGATACGATTCCTGCTGGTGGAAGTCTCGAATATTCCTTTTCTGGTAGTGCCGGAATATCTGGAGGGTCAAATTATTACATAGATGTATGGGCAAACTTAAATAATGACCAGAACAAGTATAATGATAGCCTTAGTGAAATAGTAGTGTTGCTAACAGGAACATCTATCATCGCACCGTATGTTCAAGATTTCGAATCTTTTAGTACTTGCTCTACCACCTCTAACTGTTCAGGCGAAGAGTGTACACTAAGCGGTGGTTGGGTAAACCCAAAAAACAATGAAATTGACGATATCGACTGGCGTGTAGATTTTGGGGGCACACCTTCATCTGGTACGGGTCCTGATATAGATGCTAACCCCGGCACCAGTACCGGCAAATACTTGTATCTGGAGGCCTCAGGAAACTGCGACAGTAATGAAGCACTTCTGATGTCTCCTTGTATTGACCTTAGCTCAAACCAGCTTGTGGATGCAACCGCTTCATTTGAGTATCATATGAATGGAACTGAAATGGGTAAGTTGAATGTAGACCTCATCACTCAGGATGAAATAGTATACAACCTTATTCCAACTGTTGCCTCAAATCAGGGTAATATTTGGAAACCAGCTTCAATTGATCTCACTCCTTATCTTGGTGAGAAAGTTATTGTTAGGTTTAGAGCAAAAACTGGTAATGGATTCAGATCAGATATTGCGATTGATAATTTTGAAGTAGAGGCAAACACAATTGGTTTAGAAGAAAATCCTTTAGGCAGGCTTTCGCTTTTTCCTAATCCAAACACAGGTACATTTACTGTGTCTTTAGAGGATGTCCATAGCGGATCTGTAAGCTTTGTTGTAAATTCTATAGCTGGAAAACAAGTTTACACCAGTAACATTGAGGCAAACAATCAAAAGGAATTTACGATGAACTTAAGCCACTTGCCAAAAGGTGCTTACATAGTTACCGTAACTACCGATGAAGGTTCTCAAAACTTAAGCATGATGAAACAATAGCCCTTTAGCTATTTCTATATAAATAAGCGGCTGTCTGAAAAGAACTTCCTTTAGTGTCAAAACATTTCGACTTCGCTCAATGTAGCTAACCATTCAGGTTTGTTCCTTCGAGCGAAGTCGAGAAGTATCTGCAAAAAAGGCGTTTCAGACAGCCGTTTTTATTTTATTAATCCAAAGAGATTACTCTCCCGGCTTCCTTCTTAATATCCAAAGGCCTATCAAAGTGAACAGTCCATTTACCAATAGTAGCTCAAAGCCAAACTTATAACCAAACCACGCCTCTGAATTATCCTTAAGGATGTAACTCAAAATTGGTGAGATAATCGCAATCACCGGCACCCACCTATCTTTTACGTTCCATTTAGTAAAAAGTCCGAAAGCATACAAACCAAGCAATGGCCCATAAGTGTAACCTGCAGCTACAAAAAGCTCTTTGATCACACTTTCGTCCACGGTATACTTAAAAGCCAGAATCACCAAAAGCAAAATAAAGGAAAACATGATGTGCACCTGCTTTCTTATTCTGGTCCCTGCCTCCTTATTTTGAATTCCTAAAATGTCTACACAAAAGGAAGTGGTAAGTGCGGTAAGCGCGGAATCAGCACTGCTGTAGGCGGCAGCAATCAATCCCAAAATAAACAGCACGCCAACCACAACGCCTAAATCTCCACTAAGTGCAACAGCAGAGTATAGTTTATCACCTGTTTCAGCAATTCCATTAGCATCAGCATAGTCGTAAAGTAAAACTCCCAGAGAAAGGAAAATCAGGTTTACAAACACTAAAATGATGCTGAGCCAAAACATGTTCTTCTGCGCATCCTTCAAGCTTCGGCAGCTCAGGTTTTTCTGCATCATGTCCTGATCTAGCCCTGTCATCACAATGGTGATAAACATCCCCGAAAGGAACTGCTTCCAAAAAGCATTTTCAGTTTTCCATTCATCAAAAAAGAAAATCCGTGACATATCCGAATTGCTCACGTACTCTATCAAATTGCCATCAGGAATCAAGCTTTTCTTAATGAGAACAACCGTGATAATTACCGCCACCAGCATAAAGGTGGTTTGCAATGTATCTGTCCAAATAATGGTTTTAATTCCGCTCCTAAACGTGTACACCCAGATTAACAAAATCGTTACCATCACTGTTACCCAAAAGGGAACTTCTAATGCATCAAATACCGCGTATTGCAAAACTATTGCTACCAGGTAAAGACGAAAGGACGCCCCGATAATTCTGGAAATAAGAAAGAAAACGGAACCCGTTTTATAAGATGATGGCCCAAAGCGCTGATCGAGATAGGTATAAATAGATGTGAGTTGCAAACGATAATAAAGAGGCAATAGCACTTTGATAATCACCGCATAACCCAGAACATAACCCAGCACTACTTGCATGTAGCTAAACTGGCTTCCTTCTACCCAGCCCGGAACGGAAATAAAAGTAACTCCACTCAAGGAAGCGCCCACCATCCCAAAAGCTACTACGTACCAAGGACTTTGGCGGTTTCCCAAAAAGAAGGAATCATTGTCATCCTTGCGGCCCGTGACGTAGGAAACACCTATCAGCAAAAGGAAATAACAAGCAACCAGCGTAATGATAAAGATGGGACTCATGTGTTTTAATTTTCCACAAATAAGGGTAATTTTTGGAGATGCAAAACGAGCCCGCTTTCATTTTTGCTCACAGCAAGGGTTTTATAAGTTCAGGAGATTCCGGCTCTACGGCCGGAATGAAGGAATGGACAGTATTCAAGGTATAATTACCGTTTGTCTTTAGCCAACGGTATTAAGCAGCCTATATCACAATAGGCTTTAGCCGCATTATTAGAAATTATTCACTACTGACAAACAGATTCCGGCTCTCTGGCCGGAGTGAGAAGGGGAATAGTCTTGGCCGAAATTGGAATAATTCAATACTTGTTTCCAATGTGGCTAAAGCCTAAATGAATTGCCGACACTTTTTCCGTTGGCTAAAGCCAAACGGAAATAACGCAATCCCTTTGTGTGCCGAAAAGCCCTGCCAGAGTTTTAAACTCTGACAGGGCTAAGCTCTTAGACTTTTCCAAAGTTTCTAAACTTTGGAAAAGTTCCTCCCTCAGCGGCAAAAAATAAAAAAGCTTTTCATCTCCTATTGTGTACCTATCTTTGAACTTTATCTTGCACTCATGAACTTTTCTTCTAAATATTTAGAAAAAGCGGTAGACGAAATTTCCAACCTACCGGGCATTGGAAAAAAAACAGCCTTGCGGTTGGCACTACATTTATTGCGTCAGGACGAAGAAGCTGTAGGCTCACTTTCTGAAGCATTACTTGCCTTAAAAAGCAAGGTGAATGAATGTCAAAAATGTGGTAACCTTTCTGATCATAATATTTGTGAAATATGCGCCAACCCTACGCGCAATGATGAACTTATCTGTGTGGTAGAAGATGTGCGCGATGTAATGGCCATTGAAAATACGGGGCAATACCGCGGTTTGTACCACGTTCTTGGCGGTGTAATCAGCCCCATGGAAGGCATTGGCCCGGCTGAGCTGAATATTGGAAGTTTGATAAACCGGGTGGAACAAAGTACTCCCAAGGAAATCATCTTTGGATTGGGCACCACCATGGAAGGCGAAACCACTACTTTTTATCTATATAAAAAACTGGCAGGTTTTGACATCAAACTATCCGCCATAGCACGCGGTATTGCCGTTGGCGACCAGCTGGAATATGCTGACGAAGTAACTTTAGCGCGAAGCATCACCAACCGCGTGCCTTACGAAAATTCCATTACTCAAAATCAAAATTCGCGAGCTTGAAAAGCGGTTCCCGAAGAGAAATAATATTGCTATTTGCAGCAAATGTGTTGGCACGATTGCCCTTTATAAATGCGGGCTACGGTCGTGAAGAAGACGCATGGGCGCAAGCACAAAATGCCAAACAAATTTGGGAAACAGGTATTTACGAAGTTTCCCGCCTTCCCGGGCATCCACTTTATGAATTGCTCCTTTCCGGTCTATGGCCCATCAATCACTCCTACTGGCTTTTCAATTTGTTGAGCGTATTGGTGAGCAGTCTATCGGTGGTGTACTTTTATAAAATTTGCAACAAGCTGAATCTGCTAAACACGCTTGCATTAAGCGTAGCTTTTAGCTTTATCCCTGTATTTTTTATTGCTGGCACTTACACCATAGACTACAACTTCGGCCTGCTCTTTATCCTCATTTCGCTCTATCAGCTCCTTAGGGGAAAGTATTGGTTAGCAGGGATTTTCATTGGTCTTGCCACTGGCATTCGAATTTCTCACTTAGGCTTTATACTCCCGTGGGCAATTATCATCTTCACTCGTACGCATAGCTTAAAGTTTGTTTTGAGGATGGGACTCACCTCCTTGTTAGTTGCCGCAATAGCTTTTTCACCGCCCATGCTTCAATATGGAATGGGCTTTTTAGATTTTCACAAACCGCCCTACCCCAGCACTATTAAAGTATTGTACAAAATGAGCGTGGGGGTTTACGGCATTCCCCTGCTATTATTTTTCGCTTATTTCTTTTTCACAAATATCCGCAAGCCCTTTAGCTTTTGGACACTTCACAGCTACTACAGCCGCATGCCGCGCGGTTTTTATATTTCGCTGTTGCTAATATTTGCCATGCAACTGGTGGTGTTTTTAAGGCTGCCTTTTAAGTCTGAATTTTTCATACCCTTTTTGCCATTCCTATTGATGTATTGGGGAGTGTTAATGAACCGAAAGCAAGCGATTTCTCTAGCTATTGTTTCCATCGCTTCATGCTTCTTTTTTGGCTTTGATTATTACAACCCGTACCGTGGCGCACCGCCCAGCCCGTTGGGTTTAAGGTTTGAAGGAAACGACAAGTCACTATTTTTTGACCCTATTCAAGGGCCCGCCATTATTGATATTAGAAAGAGAAATACCAAAATTCAATTTGTTGAAGAATTTAATGCCTGGGCAAAAAAGCAAAGCGCTCCTACCTATGTGATTGCCGGCTGGTACTGGCCACAAATCGACCTTAAGCAACAATATCCCAGCCATGTAGAAGTTGATTATTACGCTACTGAAGATGAAGTGAGAAACGCGCACAAAAGCGGAAAAGCCATTTTTTACCTTCCGGAGATAAATGAGGCCAACGCGCAAATAAACTCTCATTATCTTGCGGACTCTTTAGGAAAGCCTTGGCTACCCGAAACGAATAAGGAATAATAGCTGCCCTCAACACTGCATGAAACTATCCATCGTAATAGTAAATTACAACGTAAAGTACTTCCTTGAGCAATGCCTGCGCTCGGTAGATATCGGCATGCAAGGCATCGATGGAGAGATTTTTATGGTAGACAATGCCTCTGCCGACAAGAGTGTGGAGA
>JAUHWX010000229.1 GCA_030427285.1 Bacteroidia bacterium | reverse complement strand
TTTAAACATACCACCTCCGGAAGTACTTCCACCACGGGTGATGGGCACACCATTTTCATCTACCGGGATTAATGAATAAATTGTCTTTAAACCAGAGGTAAGGGTAATAAAAGCATATACGCTATCTGCCACCACAACTTTGCTAACCTCTGGCCTATTTCGTAGAACATTGGCCGCCTTATTTAAAACCTGTTCATTGGATGCTCCATCCTTACTTAACTGCAAAACGGTAGATTCCATTAGAGATAAGGTTTGCATCACTTCATACAATGGCCGTGCTTCTTCGGCATTTATGCTTGTGTCACCTGAAGAATCTTTTTTACAAGCTAAAGACGTTAATGATATAGCTAAAAATAGCAGTAGGTTCTTTTTCATAAGGATTGGTTTTATCCGTAAAAATACGGCAATGATTTTGGGTTTTTCAGGTAATGGTAAGAGCTATAATCCTCTTTCCCACGCATATCCACACGTATGGAATTTGTTTATTAAAAGTAAAAGTTTCTAATTTTAAAGCAAACCGAATAATTTTGAAAGTAATAGCTACCGCGAAAGTCCTCTTTTCCAGTAACGGCAACTACTTCAAATTACAACCCACACTTTGCCGTGGCAAGCTCTAAAACCTACCTACCACTCCTCCACCGCATATCTACCCTCTTCCAGTACTTTTCTAATAATAGCCTGAGTGGTAATGCTGCTGCGTAGCTCTCTGGTAAAGTCCTGTAGCTCGCCATAACTGCTTATTTGCACATCATGCGAAATGAAACCCATTCCCGCAAGATGGCCATCTTTCACAAGTGCAAAGCCGTCTTCATCGGGCTCGCGGCCATAGGTTTTTATTACTAAATTTTGGCTTTGGCTATTTAGGTCGTCTATGAGTTTTTGAACGCCCTTGGTGTGCTGCTCCTCCGTGATTTCTCTCTCTTGAAAGGAAAAAGGAAAACCGCACTTAGCTGCATCCAGATTATACTCTTCAATTTGCTTAAGAACCCAAGATTGAGCCTGAGAGTTGGAGTGAAAATCACGCAAGTAACCCTGTTGCGATGTGATTTTAGTGATGGCCAATGAGGGCACATTTTTTTGATTGTAAAACAAATACACCGCAAACTTTCGTTTTGGATTCTTTTGGGCACGGTTGTACTTAGGCCAATAGTGGCGAATCTCGTGATCTTCGAGCAAGCTGGCCAATAGCTCACTTCCTGTCTTTTCAAACTTTATGTTAAAGATTTCCCGCTTAAACCCTTGACTCTTGCTTCCCTCCTTATCTGAAACAAAATGTGTGGCTACCCGTTTTTTAAGGTTCTTTGCTTTACCGATGTACAATGGCTTTCCGAGGTTATCCATAAAATAGTATACACCAGGTACTTCAGGCAGGTTATGATAATCATCCGAAGGCAAATTTGCCGGAAGGTTAAACTCCCCTGAGTTTTTCTTAATCAAAAACTGCCATTGGCCATCTTTGTCCTTCTCTAGCAAGTACTCTATTATTTTGGCCGTAGCCGTGGCATCACCCCAGGCCCGGTGAGCTGCTTCATTATTTACCTTAAAGTGTTTGCACAGGTTTCCTAATGAGTAAGACTTAAGTCCTTTTTCAACTCTACGAGCATAGCGCACGCTGCACATCCTTTTGGGATTATAATCTATACCTACCGATGCAAAAGCAGACTTTACAAAGGAGTAATCAAAATTCACATTGTGTGCCACAAAAATGTGATTGCCCAAAAACTCCCTGACCTCTTCAGCAACTTCCGGAAAAGTGGGTGCATCCTCCACCATGTCGGGTGTTATTCCCGTAAGGGTTTGAATATTTAAAGGAATGTGCTGCTTAGGGTTTAAGAGCTGGGAATAATTATCTACCACCTTGGTGCCATCGTGCAGCACTATGGCAATTTCGGTCATGGCATGACCCGAGGCGTGGCCTCCGGTGGTTTCTACATCAACTATGGCAAACAAGAAAGTAGGTTTTGAATATTAGCAAAAATAGCCATAAAAAAAGCCCCGAAAAATTTCGGGGCTTCATAATCTTATTCAATCCTTTATAAGTGAATTTATATCATCCGAGGCTTAACGATCCAACTTTATGATTTCAGCTTTGATATGTTTTTTCTCTAAAATTTCTGTGGTAAACTTCATGCATCCGTAAGGAACGAAGATTCTCAAATCACCACTTTTCATTTCAGCAAGAGTAGCCATAAGCTTCCACTTGCCTATAATTTCAGTGGCATCTTCACTACGATCAGCAATTTCAAAATAGTACTTACCACCATTTTTCATAGCTGTGATATCAGGGATAAAAGTTTTGTCCTGACCTTGCATTACCAGTTTTGCAGGTTCATCATAATCTTCATGACGGGCGCGTATATTCTCGAAACCCAGGTTTTGCACATAATCCACTGCTCGATTCATTGCTTCCTGATACTTTCCTGAATCTACGTTTGCTTTTAACATTGACCTGCTTTTATTTATTAATATTATTTATTCTTAAAGTAAGCCCAAACAAGCTACTCCATTCTACACAAAGAATGGATTTTATAGAAACTCATTAGGACGGGGCTTAAATCAAAGAAGCTACAAAGATATTGTGATAAACTGAGATTTTCCAAAATTTCTGCCCATTTTATCACATTGATAAGCAGCACTACTATTTATCTATCTTATAAAGTGTTGGATTTGTTTGGTAATAGACATATCCTCTACCTTCGTGTCTGAAAATTAGATTTACTAATATTAATTGTCTTTCAATGTCTGAAAATAAACACACAATTTTTTATGTATATGATGCTTTATGCGGATGGTGCTATGGTTTTAGCCCGGTAATCAATGAGTTTTATGAAAATCACAAAGACGATTTCAACTTTAGAGTTTTGTCTGGGGGGATGGTTACCGGTGACAGAATTGGCCCAATATCCGAAGTGGCATCATATATAAAAGAAGGTCACATTAATATTCAAGATAGAACAGGAATAAAGTTTGGGGAACCATTTTTACAAAAACTCTTTAATGAGAGTAACGAAATTTATACTTCAGTACCTGCCGGAATGGCTTTGGCCCTTTTTAGAACCCAACAACCCGAAAATGAATTAGCCTTTGCTACCCGTATGCAAAATGCTATTTACTACGAAGGAATGCCTCCTGCCGATTGGAATACTTACGGCAAATGCGCATCTGAGTTTGGGCTCAACGCCAATGAATTTGCAGAAAAAATGCAAAATGCAAAGTTGTTAGAGCTTACTCAGCAAGAATTTAAGGTAGTTGCCAATTGGGGTATAAAAGGATTTCCAACGGTACTTTTACAAAAAGGTGAAAAGGCTTACGTAATGAGCCGTGGATATAGTAGTGCTGATGAAATGGAAGCTACCTTGGATAAAATTTTATTGGAGATTGAAAAGCAGTGATTATGCTAAAACAATAGCGCAGGAAAACCTAAATAGAGCTGCCAAAGTAAAGTAAAAACTCCCAGCAGTATATAAAGATACCTTCTCACAAATCGCTTTAAATTCGCCCTGTTTACCCCTATTCCTAATTGCTCAAAAAGGTAAGAATAAAACGTTTCGTCATTATCAGTTCTTAGATCATGTTTGGCATTGAGCAAACACTTATTGAACACTATAAACTGAATAATGACCGTAGCATAGGCAGCAAGCATGAGATACCACGAAAATAAGAATGGCCCTACCCAGGCCAGAATAGTGATGAATAGGTGGAACCAAAAACTAAAGTTGTGGCTACTGCCCCGCTTGGCTTGTGAGGAAAGTTGATTCATGGCTGAAATATAATTCACATCATCGAAATGTCAATAAATTACCCAAACAGATTTTTTTACATTTACAAACCTGCCAAGCCATAATGATAAGAGCATTTGCTTTGCAGTACTTGAAGTCAAAATAATGGAATCACTGAACCAAGAAACTAAAGCGACTATCATTCAATTGGAATTGATAAAAAAGCGCGTGCTAAAATGTAGCAGGTTTAATGATTTGATTTCTGAAATTGACAATTCGCTTGCGCTTACTTTTAGTTTTGGAAACCAAACCTTAACTGACCAAAATGAACTACTCAATAGATTTCACCCTTCTATTACGCACCTAAAAGACATTCGTGCCTACCTTTTGGAACTACGCCCCCACTATACCTTGGACTTTGGCCATGAAATAAACCTTAGCATTGGCATGATACAGTTTGAACTTTGGGACGGTAGCAAGCAAAAGCTATATGAGCTTTTGGATAATGCAGTTTAGACAAAGGGTATTGCACTTAAAAAAATGGCTATAACGCGTACTTTGCTAATGGTTAATACTTTCCATTGTCTCAAAAAAAACTGGATTCAGTAATCTTTTAATGTGAGTTACACATTCTTAATAAGGGCTTATCATACGGTGTTCTACAAGCTGTTGAAATACACATAAGCTTAACAGATTTAGTACCTACCCTTAATTAGCTTGTTTGAATTCTTAAGTCTATTTGTGGTGTAAAAAAAACACAATTACAAAATCACAAACGAAGACTGACACCATGAAAACTAAAGCAGTTCTCCTTAGCACCACATTCTTACTACTCTCCTATTTTCAGATTTTGGCCAGTGGCGATGAAAACGCACCTGACAAAAAAGTAGCCAAACAGTATTTTAGCATCGAAAAGCAATTTGCTTCAAACCTTAGCGCTCCATTTTTTGTGACCCAAGAAATGGTGCCTCAAACGGTGTTTATCAAATTTCACATTACCAATAGCTTTGAAGTAGTGATAGACGAAATTGCCTGCAATGACAATAGGCTGAAAAGCCACATAG
>JAUHWX010000228.1 GCA_030427285.1 Bacteroidia bacterium | reverse complement strand
TGTGCAGCCAGCATTCCGCTAAAGAGCATAGCACAAAAACCTAACCAATATTTTGACATTTTAAACATCTTTTTTCCAGAGTAATTTTTGATATCTGATTTTCAAGCTGGTAATCCATAAACCAATAAGTGTCCACCCAATAATTGCCGGATAAAACACAATGCGCATGGTTCCGTCAAGATCATAACCACCAAAACCAGGGTTACCGCCATTGCCAGGATGAAGGCTATCGGTAAGCCTCGGTAGGATACCAATAAAGACAATCATCATTACGTAGGCAAATATGTTGTACACAGCCGAAAGTCTACCTCTTTTTTGAGGATCATCAACCGACCCTCTTAGCACAAAGTAGGCCAAATATATTAGCATGGTTACAGCAGTACCATTGAGTTTTGGGTCATTGGTCCACCAGGTTCCCCAAGTGAATTTTGCCCAAACAGCCCCTGTGAGAAGTCCGAGTGACGCCATAAAGAAACCAGTGATGGCCAATTCTTTTCCTTTGACGTCAGCAAGCAAGTCTCCATTGCGCAAATATTTGATGCTGTACACCAAAGAACTGGTCATCAAAATCACCATCGAAAACCACATGGTTACGTGAAAATAAAGGTTGCGAATGGTTTCGTTAAGGATAGGTAAACGGGGTACTTCACCCGTAAAACCAAAAACGATTGTATAGAGTACTAAAAGGACGCCAAGGGCTTTCCACCAGTGCTTTTTCATTCCATTTTTTTAGTCGCGCCAAAGGTAGGCAAATAACAAATAAGACAGAAGGCAAGTAACTACCGCCAACATCGATAAAACCAATAACAGCGGGGCATTAATGTCCCATGCAAAACCTGTGAGTGCCCGTATACTCACCTTGCTAAGGGTAAGTACTTGTGGGTACAAAAGAGGTATGCTTAAGATTGCAGGCAAGGCAGGATTATCTCCGGCTTTTGCGGCCAAACCTGATACGAAAGTGAGGATAGCCGAAAATCCTGCGGATGCAATCAATAAAATCAAAACGAAAGCGCCCGGGCTGGCAATGGGATTTCCCAACAAAAAGGTAAATACCAAAGTGGCCAACAGGCCAATGCTGAACATGTAAAAGAAGTTGTAAAGCGTTTTGCCAATAATGAGTACTTGAGGCTTAACCATCCCAAAGTAAAGCAGGAATCTGCGGTCGGCCTCATTTTGAAAACTTCTAAAGGCGGCTTGCAGGGAAGCAAAAATCAGGATTACCCAAAAAAGAGCATTCCAGACTTCGGGAGTAATAACACCGCTAAATACGAGATAAGCCAGATATACAGTGGTAAGCACATAAAGTACTACCCCCAAAAAGCTTTGCTTTCTGCGCCATTCCAGCGTAAAGTTGAGCTTAAATATTTCCACTATCTGTACCAGCATCGGGCAAAGGTAGATTACAAATTAGGATGGGCACAAAGATATTATTTAGAATCTCTCCAGATTGTAAAATGTCGGTTTGAAATAATGATTTGGATTGTCAGAACATATTCCGCGCAAAGCGGTTATTTTGCATTACATCTTTTATAAAACAGACTATGAGAAATATACTATTGGCTTTTGCAGGATTTGGAATTTTAACCGCCTGCAATCAAACGGAATCAACTGCAAGCGCAAATCAGGAAACCGTGGAATTGGCTATGAAAACTGATAATACGATGGAGAAAATGAGTTTTTATGACTTTAAAACTAAAACCCTGATGGGTGATGAATTTGATTTTTCTAACCTAAAAGACAAGCGTGTACTGATAGTAAACACAGCTAGTGAATGCGGTTATACTCCACAGTACGAGCAGCTTCAAGAATTATACAAAAAATTTGGTGGAGAAAAATTCACTATCATCGGGTTTCCCTCCAATGACTTTGGAAAACAGGAGCCGGGAAGCAATGAGGAAATTGCTGCTTTTTGCCAAAAGAACTACGGTGTGACTTTTCCTATGATGGACAAAACTCCGGTAAAGGGTGATGAACAGCACGAGTTGTATGCTTGGCTTACGCACAAGGAACAAAATGGAGTGGACGATGCCAAGGTGAGTTGGAACTTCAACAAGTTTTTGGTAGACGAAAACGGCAAATGGATTGCTCATTACGGTAGTAAAACTTCTCCTTTGGATGAGGAGATTGTGAATTTTGCAGAAAGGAAATAATCCTGATGGCAGACCCTAAAAGAGAACTAAGCTCCCTAAAATGGGCAAGGCGTTATGCTCGAGTCTTAGATTCGAATTTCAAAATACCTGGTACAAATTTTAGTTTTGGGCTTGATCCTATAATTGGGCTCATACCCGGATTAGGTGATGCCGTAGCTATGGGCTTCCAATTTCTGCTGGTAGTTTCTCTGTTGAGGAATGGCTCCAGCGGTGAGCTTCGCGCTAAGCTTATTTTGAATGTACTTCTTGATTCAGCCATTGGCTCCATTCCTATAATTGGCCAGATTTGGGATTTCTTTTACAAAGCCAATGAGCGCAACCTAAGACTCACAGAAGAGTATTTGTTGGAAGATAAGCATCAGGGTAGTGGAAAAGGAATTTGGCTGGCAGTTTTAATGCTTTTCATTATTACCATCGTAATGATCGTGTATGTGATAGTTTGGTTTGTGACTTGGGTGATTGGGTTGTTTTGAGAATAATTATATTTAACTTGAAAAAGTGAAGCAGTTAATTAGAATTCCTGCTAATGAATAAAATAACCCAAACCCTAACTTTTCTTTCCTGTTTACTTTTTGGTGTTTCGGTTACAGCCCAAGATATTAGTTATCAAAGTGATACAATTTCAAAGAACAACATCTCTGTCACCTTTTTTGGTGATGCCTCAATGCTAAACTTAAAGTATGAACGCGTGCTTTCACCTTTTAGGTTTGGATTTTTTACTGCAAGCTTAGGAGCTGGCCTTGGGATGTCGGGAGATAGCCGCAATTTTTTGGAGTCGGAAAGCTTTGAAGAGAAACAATTCTTTGGAGTCATCCCTCATCATTTTACCGCAAACTTTGGCAGTGGCAAGCATTTTTTTGAAGCCGGAATAGGAGGAACCGTTTTCACTGGTGCTCCAGCACAAGATTATATAGGCTACCCGATCTTAGGATATCGCTTCCAAAACTCAGGCAATATCAAAAGTAATTTTAGAATTTTTGTACAGTCGCCAATTTTTGAAAACCCCGGGCCAGAGGTGCTTTTTATGCCTTTAGGCTTTAGTATGGGTTTTAGTCTCAACTAAAATATCCAGATTTATTTTTTAGTAGCAACCACCATTATCTCTTTAATACCTGCGAGTCTCGAAACAAGGTTGGTAATATGGTAATATAACTTATGATTGATTTTGTTAAGTGGCAACAAGCGATTGTATCCGGCACCTCTTAAGTATTTATTTTCCTTTATTTCAAAACCAGAAGAAATAAGAAGATTATTAATAGTCTGAAAATTCCAGGTGTATAAATGTTGGTTTAAGTCCAGTTCAAAACTGCCTTTGCCATGTCTTTCATGAGGAATTATAAGAAGTAAATCATGCCCGGTTTTTAGCTTTGAACGCATGCTTTCAATCATCGTTTTAGGATGAGGATGATGCTCGAGTACATGAGAAGAAAAAACATAGTCAAAGCTTTCTTCGGGTATACTATCAAGATCATTTGTGGCATTGATACCCTTTTGCCTGGCAAAGCCAACGCTATATTCTGAAATATCATATCCCATCGCATTGGGCAGTAAATACATATTTTGTCCCATTCCACAGCCATAGTCCAGAATTCTGGAATTTATATCTATTCCGCTGAAAAACTTTGTTAAGGCTATCTGCGCACGTGCCTCATAATATTCAGAATCTATATGTTGGCTATGACGTTTGGTGTGATAATTTTCTTCGTAATCTAATTGTAATTGCGGGGTTTTTGTATTCATGTTGATGATTGGTTTTTAGCTGGTTTGGTTTTTACGATCCTAAATTTAGGATAATTTTTAAAGTGTTCACACTTTCCTTTGTCGTCTAAAGATAGCCGTAATTATAGATACCGGTGTTGGAATGGATATGTAAAGAAAAGAAGTGCCCATTTGAATAGCTTAAATAATTGGCGGCATCGCTGGCATGCTGCGTCATGAGCTACCGTAGTTACCAGCTCATTATTTCATACTTCACCAATATTTCCCAGTAATGCATTATGTGTTTAACAGGCCAATGAAAATTATCTGAAATGAAGCCGAGGATGTTATTCTTAGTATGTCCTTCTCAACAAACAAAAGCTTTGAATGGAACGGTAAAAGTGGAAATGGTTTTGTTGATGTAACCCCCGGCTAGGATGAAAATGTGATATACTCGAACCTAAGTGGTTTAATTTTAATTATTGAATAAGCTTAATATAACACAACTTCCACTCTACGTCCATAAGCTTGGCTTCCACCACTCACGGTATTGTCCTGACCCAAGCTCACTAGGTTCAAGCGCTTTTGGTCAATGCCATTGATCTGCAAATATTCTTGCACAGCTGAAGCCCGTTTTTTAGATAACATTTCATTGTACCGCGCTGATCCTGTTTGGTCAGTATAGCCTTTTACCCAAAAATTAGTCTCTGGATTTAGTTTTGCATAACTTATCATGTCGTCTAGTTTTTTCATAGATCGAGTATCTAATTCGAATGAGTTGGTTTCAAAAAACACTTGCACTTTACCTGAGTTTGCAAAGAAGGTTTTGTCCTCACCTTTTTCCAACTCGGAGGCTACGGTAAGTGGAGCGGGGGCGGCTTGCATGCGTTGGTAAGCAAGAAGCGAATCCACTCTTTTATTCGTTTGAGTAAGCTGTTTTTGAAGCTGTTTAAATTCT
>JAUHWX010000227.1 GCA_030427285.1 Bacteroidia bacterium | reverse complement strand
GTAGCCTGCGGCAAATATGGCTAATGTAGGAGTGGTGCAAATTGCGCCAAAGGGTGAGTTTTGAGGGTGGCCAAACGAATACCTGAGCGAGTCTTGATCAGGCTCAACTGCTGCTTGCGACCACGTAAAAGGAGAGCCAACGCAAAAAGATTTTGCAGCAGGGTTTACAAATGTTGGACTGGTGTTTTGGCCAATTGTATTGTTTAGAAGAGTCTCAACATATAGGTCAGAGTTTCCTGTAAATGTGAGGTTGTCAATATTGTTTGTGTTTCGGGCATTTCCATGCCAGCTAAATTTCCAGTTTGGGCAGTTTCCCTGTAAGGTTACGGTGGCTTCAAAAAAGTATATTTCAATATTTACCAAATCAGGGTCATTAGCATCCACACAATCAGCAAGGCCAGGGACGGGAAGTGCTTGGCGGCCATTACCACCATTTTGTGGAGAAACGGGCAAAAATGTAAGCTGAACTTGTTGCTGGCCAAAACAAGAGGACGAAATGCAAAGCGATTGCGCTAAGTTTAGCGGTATACCACTGATGTCTCTATAGATTTGAAGCCTCACCTTGTAGTCGTGGCTCCCATTGGCATTTGTATTCAGGTATTCATAACCAATTTCAGCGCCAGCAAAGTGACTGGCCGAAAGGCTGAAACTTGTAATTATCGTAACGAGAAGGAATACTAATTTTTTCATGGCAAGTGGATAATTAAGTTGATTGAAGCACGAATTTCACTCGATAATGGCATTATTGAAATAGCTACTTAGAATCCTCTAACCCAGAGTTAGTGGTAAATGAACCTTCCGCAGAATAATTGAGCCAGAGGTTTGTAGCAATTTCATTTAGCTTATTTTCGCGCTTACTAAAGGAGAATGATATTTGACTGTATGAAGAACATCCGTAACTTTTGCATCATCGCACATATTGACCACGGTAAAAGCACCCTGGCAGATAGACTTTTGGATTCTACCAAAACGGTAACCGAGAGAGAAAAGAAAGAGCAATTGCTCGATGATATGGATCTTGAGCGCGAACGTGGAATCACCATCAAGAGTCATGCAATACAAATGGTGCATGAAAAGGATGGTGTGGAATATGTTTTCAACCTTATCGACACTCCCGGACACGTAGATTTTTCATACGAAGTATCCCGTGCCATCGCTGCCTGCGAGGGTGCCCTACTTATTGTAGATGCTGCACAAGGTATTCAGGCGCAAACTATCTCAAACCTCTATTTGGCCTTAGAGCATGATTTGGAAATTATTCCTGTGCTCAATAAAATTGACTTACCAAGTGCCAACCCAGAAGAAGTAAAAGATCAAATTATCGACCTTATCGGTTGTGAAGACGAAGATATCCTTCTGGCTTCCGCCAAAACCGGACTTGGAATTCAGGAAATACTGGATGCCATTGTAGACCGCATTCCTCATCCTGTGGGTGATGAAGAAGCTCCACTTCAAGCTTTGATTTTTGACTCTGTTTTTAATCCATATCGAGGCATTGAAGCTTTCTTTAAGGTGGTAAACGGAACCTTAAAGTCTGGTGAAAAGGTGAAATTCATGAACACCGGCAAAACGTATTTTGCTGATGAAATAGGTGTGCTGAAATTGAAACAGCAGCCCGTAAAAGAAATTAAGGCCGGAAATGTGGGTTACATTATTTCTGGAATAAAAGAAGCCAAAGAAGTAAAAGTAGGTGATACCATCACCGTGGCTGAAAGACCGGCCGATAAAGCTATCTCTGGTTTTGAAGATGTGAAGCCAATGGTATTTGCGGGTATCTATCCTGTAGATACTGAGGAGTTTGAAGAGCTCCGTGCTTCCTTGGAAAAGCTGCAGCTAAATGATGCTTCACTTACGTTTGAACCTGAATCTTCTGTTGCGCTAGGTTTTGGTTTCCGTTGCGGATTCTTAGGAATGCTTCACATGGAAATCATTCAGGAGCGCTTGGAGCGTGAGTTTAACATGACCGTTATTACCACCGTGCCCAACGTAAGTTATTATGCTTACATGAAGAAAACTCCGGACTTAAGAGAGATTGTAACCAACCCAACCGAATTTCCTGATCCTACCAAATTGGATCGCATGGAAGAGCCATACATCAAAGCTCAGATTATTACTAAATCTGACTACGTAGGTGCGGTGATGAATCTTTGTATCGAGAAGCGCGGTATTCTTAAAAATCAAACCTATCTGACTTCGGAGCGTGTTGAGCTTTCTTTTGACATGCCTTTGGCCGAAATCGTTTTTGACTTTTACGATAGATTAAAATCGATTTCTCGCGGATATGCCTCTTTTGATTATCACCCAATTGGCTATGTAGAGTCAGAACTTTCTAAAGTTGACATCATGCTAAACGGTGAAATTGTAGATGCACTTTCAGCGTTGGTACACCGTAGCAATGCCTATGATATTGGCAAAAAGATTTGCGAAAAGCTAAAAGAACTTATCCCACGGCAGCAGTTTATGATTGCTATCCAGGCGGCCATTGGTGCTAAAATTATAGCCCGCGAAACGTTGAGCGCCTTGCGTAAAGACGTTACCGCAAAATGTTATGGTGGTGATATTTCGCGTAAGCGTAAACTACTAGAAAAGCAAAAAGCAGGTAAGAAGCGTATGCGTCAGGTAGGAAACGTAGAAATTCCTCAAGAGGCGTTTCTGGCAGTGCTTAAATTGAACGACTAGTTTTTAGTTGGGAGTCGGAAGTTTTCAGTTGATAGTTCGCAAAATTGCGCTTATTTTTAGTTGGCCAATGTTTTTGCTATTTTAAGACTAGGCCTGACTATTTTCAGTTTCTTTGGTATAATTCGTTTTGAGTTAATGAACCTCCAAAAGGCATGAAAATCTCTATTTTTGGAAAAGATTTCCATCCTCCATTGTAAATGCTACTAAAAAGTAGATGAAAGGCCCACATAGTAAAATTAAAGATAATATTGCTGCTATAAAATTAACCCAGCTTTTTTGGTTATATGATTTATAAAGCATTAAAACGGCTATAAGGAAAACAAACATGTATGTTAATTTCATAAGGGCCGTGCCAATGACATCGCCTAATGGATAGATTAAAGTATCTACAACACTCAGAAGAACTGTAGCGTAGAAAATCGCCTTAAATCTTTTAGTCATTTTAAACTATTGTAAATCGATTCTGAATCCTGTTATCTTGGTTTACAGATATTTGCCAACAAACCCTTTGAGCACTCCAAACTCCCGACTCCCTACTAAAACCCCAACTTACTCCTCACTCTTCCCAAAACTTCCCTCGCAATAGGCCTGGCTTTTTCTGCTCCTTTTTGCAATTGCTCTTCTATCAGGTGTGTGTTTTCCATGTAGTGGTTAAACTTCTCGCGTTGCTCAGCATACTTTTCGGTAATGAGGTTTAGCAAAGCTAACTTGGCGTGACCGTAACCGTAATTTCCACCTTGGTAGTTGGCCCGCATTTCTGCAATTTGGTCTTCGGTGGCTATTATTTTGTAAAGAGCGAAAATATTGCAAGTGTCCGGATCTTTCGGTTCTTCCAAAGGTGTGCTGTCGGTCTCAATGCTCATCACTTGCTTTTTAAGCTGCTTTGGTGGCAAAAAGACATCAATGATGTTTCCATAAGATTTGCTCATCTTTTGCCCGTCCGTGCCAGGGATGGTCATCACATCTTCGCGAATGGAAGATTCGGGTAAAACCAAAATTTCCTCACCCATTTTGTGGTTCAGAGAGTTAGCAATGTCGCGGGTCATTTCTAAATGTTGCTTCTGGTCTTTGCCCACGGGTACTAAGTCTGCGTCATATAATAATATGTCTGCGGCCATGAGCACCGGGTAATCAAAAAGACCTGCATTTACATCACTCAGGCGGTCGCTTTTATCTTTAAAGGAATGTGCATTAGCCAACATAGGATAAGGCGTGAAGCAATTCAAATACCAGGTAAGTTCGGTTACTTCAGGTAAATCACTTTGGCGGTAAAACGCATTTCGATCAGTATCCAAACCAAAGGCCAGCCAGGCGGCAGCAACGGCATATACATTTTGTTTGCGAGTTTCGCCATCTTTCACTGTAGTGAGAGAATGCAGGTCGGCAATAAAAATGAAAGACTCGTTTTTGTCGTTTTCAGTTAATTCAATAGCAGGGATGATTGCTCCCAAAATGTTTCCCAAGTGAGGTCTTCCGCTGCTTTGTATTCCTGTGAGTACTCTGGCCATTTGTGTTTATTATTAATGGAGGCCAAAAGTAAGTATTCAGGCCTAATTCAAAATTCTATTTTTGCAGCGTGAATATTATCAGCGCAGCATTATCGTCTATCTGGAAAGTGTGGTACTATACCACGATACTTATCGCCATCCTCATGCTTTTTCCACTCCTGGTTATTACATCTGCAAATCCTGCGTGGTATAAGTCATTCTTTTACCTGTCAAGGGTTTGGGCGTGGACGGTACTTTTGCTTTCGGGGTTTATACCCAAAACTACCTGGTTGCAAAAACCCGATAGGGATGGCATTTATATTATTTGTGCCAACCACACCAGCATGATTGATATCATGATGACTTTGGCGCTTTTCCCCAACTGTTTCCTCTTTATTGGTAAAAAAGAATTGGCAAAATTCCCGCTTTTTGGATATTTCTATAAAAAAACGAACCTACTGGTAGATCGTAAAAGTATGCGTAGCCGCAAAACAGTTTTTGATCGTGCGGCAGTAAAAATTGACGAAGGTTATGGCTTATGCATTTTCCCGGAAGGAGGGGTGCCCGAACCTGATGTAACGCTGGCTCCTTTTAAAACCGGGGCTTTTCGATTAGCAATAGATAAGCAGATTACCATTATCCCAGTTTCA
>JAUHWX010000226.1 GCA_030427285.1 Bacteroidia bacterium | reverse complement strand
TTATAAGCAAGGTACTTTGATGGTACACATGTACGACTCCCAAACCAATGAGTTGGTATGGCAGGCCGTGGTAACGAATGTAATACGGGCTGACGCCAGTGTGCGGACAGAAACTATTCCTCGGCAAATTGCTGAACTCATGAATACATACCCTGTAGTGGGACGTTGAGGAGAAATACATGTCTGTCAAAAGTCGAAGGCATATTATATCATTTCATTTGAAACAAGAGTATCCACCCATCGTTAAAAGTACTCAGATGCGCTCCCTTAATTTTTTTATATACTGTTCGATGGTAGCGATTTCACTTAAGGTTTCAGCGCAAAGCGATTCCGATAAGGTTCCGCAAAAAGACTCCATCGCTACCATGATGGTAGATAGTACCCTTACTGATTCTGCAAAGGCTGTAGAGGATGCTCCACTGGACATTGCTCAAAATCGGGGACTCTTCCTCAATTCCGAAAACGGCCAGACCCAACTGCGCATCCTCGGTTCGGTTCGCTACCTGATGGTATTTGATCTGGTGGCCTTGCAAAATAAAAATACCATCAATACCTATGAAGTGCCTACCGGTACAAACTTCAATACTTTGCCCAATTACTTCAATGGGTTGGAGCAAACGCGCCTCGGCTTTGAAGTAACCCGAAAGACAGATGTGGGTGATATTTTTATCCGGCTCGAAACCGACTTTGCCGGTGCCGATGGCTACCGCATCCGCCATGCCTATGGGCAGTTTGGTAAATTTTTGTTTGGGCAAACCTGGAGTTTGTTTTCGCAAGTGAGCGTAAGGCCAGCTACCGTTTCCACCCGCGGCCCTACAGGGTCTATTTCGCAGCGTACACCACAAATTCGGTATTCCACCAGGGGTCCATTTAAGTCAGACCTTTCCTTTGGCGTAGAGTACTCTACCCCCGAAATTGGTATTCCTGATTCCATTACGGTAGAAACCTTTCAGGTAATACCCGATATTACCGCAAGGCTCAGGAAGCGCACAGACTGGGGTCTGTGGCAGATTTCAGGCATCGTACCCATTCTTACCGGGCGCTCCCTTTCGGGTGAATTTATTATGAGACCGGGCTGGGGGCTTTCGCTGGGAGCTACTTATGAACCATGGCTTAGGGGTAATTGGTTTTTTCAAATAGCCGGGGGCAATGCCATCACCCGTTTTTTCACCGATTTGAGAGGGCAAGGGCTCGATGTAATTGTAAATCCCAATGACTCGGATCCAGCATTGCCTTTTGTAAGTGGAGGATACATTGGTTATAAGCATGAGTGGGGCGACAAGCTATTCTCAAATGTGATCGTTGGAACGGTACAGATCACAAATCCCTCCTTTACACCGCCCACAAGTTATCACCGGGGGGTGAGCTACCGCGCCAATACTTTTTGGGATATTTTGGAAGGTGCACGCATGGGGGCCGAGGTTTCGGTTTTCAGCCGGTATGATAAAAATGGGGCCAACGGAACGGCAGGCAGAGCCAGTGTACTTTTTTACTATGATTTTTAAAAACTAAACCTCTGCTATTATAGCCATCGCGTCTTTGAAAAATTATACACCGCAATATCTATATTTATCCGGTGCAAATCCAACAACCAATATCAATCTTCCTTCATGATTCAATTACCATCCTCCCTTAAGGTATTTCGTTATTCACTTTTTCTATTTGTATTTACGGCCTGTCAAAATTCGGCTACCGATCAAATTGTAACTCGTGAAAATATAGAAGCTACACCGCAGCAAGTCGCGGGAACTGAAAATAAAGAACAGCCTGAGGGTATGGTGTGGATACCCGGTGGTATTTATACCATAGGCAGTGAAGATAAGCATGCAAAACGTACCGAGGGACCATCGTATGAAGTGAAGGTTGATGGCTTCTGGATGGATGAAACCGAGGTGACCAATGCACAGTTTAGAAAATTTGTAGAAGCTACCGGCTATAAAACGGTAGCCGAACGCCCCGTAGATTGGGAAGAGCTAAAGCAAATGGCACCACCAGGCACACTGAAGCCGCATGATTCGTTATTGGCTCCGGGTTCCATGGTGTTTCAGCCTAACCCCGCAGCCAACCTTCACGATATTTCACAATGGTGGGCCTGGGTGAATGGTGCGGATTGGCAACATCCCTATGGCCCTGAAAGTAATATTGACGCTAAGGAAAATCACCCTGTAGTACATATTGCCTACGAAGATGCCCAGGCCTATGCCCGGTGGGCGGGCAAAAAACTACCTACAGAGGCGCAGTGGGAAGTAGCCGCCAGGGGCGGAGAGGGGCATCAATCATTTGCCTGGGGCGATAAGCTTACCCCTGAAGGAAAATACCTGGCCAATTTTTACCAGGGGCAGTTTCCGGATAATAATTCCGCCAAAGATGGATTTGAGAAAACGGCTCCCGTAAAAAGCTTTGCTCCCAATGGATTTGGTTTATACGATATGATAGGCAACGTATGGGAGTGGACCAGCGATTGGTACCGCCCTGATACCCACGTTAAAAACAAGAAAGATGGACTTAAAGGATGTGTAAACCCCAATGGTCCGTCTAGCAGTTATGACCCCCAAGATCCCTTGGTTCCTAAACGTGT
The DNA here is from genome assembly GCA_030427285.1 of Bacteroidia bacterium. Taxonomy (GTDB): domain Bacteria; phylum Bacteroidota; class Bacteroidia; order Flavobacteriales; family Schleiferiaceae; genus Owenweeksia. The sequence goes on along the minus strand of JAUHWX010000226.1, from coordinate 2,288 downwards.
GACCAAAGGAGGTTCGTTTTTGTGTAGTGATGAGTATTGTAGCAATTATCGACCCAGTGCACGCATGGCCACAGCTTATGACTCAGGACAAGAGCATTTGGGGTTTCGTTGCGTGAAGAACTAGGATTGTTCTGATCGTTTTATAAAGAAATTGATACTCGATGGAAGAGTGTTTCGAAACAAAATAGATGAAGATGAAAACCACCAAACCTGCTATTCAATGAAGAATTTCTACTCTTCAAAACTGATATTGAAGTTGTTGTTTGCAGCATCAATTAGTGTTTTTTCGGCAAACTTATCTGGTCAAACAGCTGAGGGAACAGAGTCCTTTTCTCATAGTTTTACAATAGGTATTGGGCATACTATGGTAGCCAAAGGTATAGAGGCGGGGGATAAAAAGTGGTTGGCACTTCCAAGCTGGGCTTTGGATTATTACTATCACATAAACCCTAAGTGGGGTGTAGGTATTCAAAATGAAATCATATTATCAGATTTTGAGGTAGAAACCTTTGATGCTAAAAAAGTTATAACACGCAGCAAACCTTTCTCATCTATGGCTGTTCTTGGATATTCTCCATGGAATGAGGTTATGGTGTTTGTGGGAGCGGGGGCTGAAGTGGCTAAGGAAGAAAGCTTTGTTCTTTTGAGACTAGGAGCAGAGCCCACCTGGGAAATTGGAGAACGGTTCGGTTTGGTGCTAGGTGTTACTTATGATTTTAAAATAGATGGATATGATAGCTTTGGATTAAGCCTGGGTGTAGAATATAAGTTTTAAGAAATTACTTCTACCGGATTTAGTAATAGCTTTATAGAATATTGCTCTCTGAGCTTTTTTATGCGATTTAAAAAAATACCAGTTGCTCTATAAAATTTAACCACAAACACTTAAATTATGATTAAAAAGTCGATTCTTTTACTAACCACCGTGTGTATATCTTTTGGGATATATGCTCAGAAAAAACCGAATATCCTTGTGATATGGGGAGATGATATCGGGTGGTTTAATATTAGCGCAAACAATAACGGTATGATGGGGTATCAAACCCCTAACATTGATCGCATCGCTGACGAAGGTGCATTATTTACGGATTGGTATGCCCAGCAATCCTGTACCGCAGGTAGAGCTGCTTTTATTTTGGGACAACACCCATTTAGAACAGGCTTGCTTACTATTGGTATGCCTGGAGCTAAGCAGGGTATTCAAGACAATCAACCTACTATTGCTGAGGTGCTAAAGCCTCATGGATATGTATCGGGGCAATTTGGTAAAAATCACCTTGGAGATCGCGATGAGCATTTGCCTACAAAGCATGGTTTTGATGAGTTTTTTGGAAACCTTTACCACCTTAATGCTGAAGAAGAGCCGGAAAGTTATTACTATCCAAAAGATCCTGAATTCCGCAAAAAGTATGGCCCGCGTGGGGTGATTCATTCTTATGCGGATGGCAGAGTGGAAGATACAGGTCCCTTGACTAAAAAGCGGATGGAAACTGTTGATAGAGAGTTTGAAGAAGCTGCTATTAAATTCATAGAGAAAGCTCATGCTGATGGTAAGCCATTCTTTGTGTGGTTGAACTCTACTCGTATGCACGTGTGGACTCACCTGGACGATGAGAGCGAAGGTGTAACAGGTATTGGACTTTACCCTGACGGAATGGTGGAGCATGACAAAGCTGTGGGGCGCGTATTGGCAAAGCTTGAGGAGCTCGGTATAATTGACAACACTATTATTATGTACTCTACTGATAATGGTGCGGAGAAATTTACATGGCCTGATGGAGGAACAACCCCTTTTGCAGGAGAGAAAGGAACAACTTGGGAAGGTGGGTTCCGTGTGCCATGCGCTATTCGCTGGCCAGGCGTTATTGAGCCGGGGACAGTCTATAATGACATCTTTTCACACGAGGATATGATGCCAACACTTGCAGCGGCAGCAGGTGAGCCTAAATTGGTTGAAAAAATGCTCAAAGGTTATAGTGCTAATGGAAAAACTTTTAATGCGCATTTAGATGGATACAATATGTTGCCATTTTTTAAAGGTGATGTTGAAGAGTCACCTCGTAAAGAGATATTCTACTTTGATGCAGCGGGTAACATGAATGCTATTCGTTACAATAATTTTAAGTTACACTTTACCATTATGGAAGGATCAATAGCTGAAGCCTACCGTAAGTCACCAAGCTGGCCGATTGTGATCAACCTTAGAGCTGATCCGTTTGAAGTTTCGCATGAATCTGCCCTGTACATAAAATGGTATGCAGATAACATGTGGATGTTTGTTCCTGCAC
>JAUHWX010000225.1 GCA_030427285.1 Bacteroidia bacterium | reverse complement strand
TAACTCTTAATAACATATATACTTTCTTCTTTTTAAATTTTATAAATCAATAGTAGTAATAATAGGCTGTTAATAAGGTTGACAAAATTTTGGACACTTACTTTGTAGAGTCATTTTTGAGGGGTTATTCACAGCTTATGAGCCATTATTATGTAAACAAGAGTTTCATTTTTAAGGACAAACGAATTTAATTAACAATTGTTAGGAAGCCTTGTTAATAGCTAATTATTGAAAACAAATATCAGGCTCATGGTTAATATAACTCCTTTACAAGGTGAAAAAGTACAAAGCAATTAATGACAGCTTGTGATGTATTATTCAGATACTTGAGCATATGATAGTATATTTTGAAAATGCAAGAACTTATTTTGAAGAGTAATTAACACTGGCTTAATCTTCTGTTCATATTGGCTGTTAATTCTAAAAGATTGATTTCAAGTATTCAATGAAGGTTATTAACAGTTACTAACAGTGCCTTATCTTTGCCCCGAGCAAAGCACAATAAGTGTTTATAAAAGCAAAAAAACATACCATGAATATCTCTTTAGGATCAGATCACGCTGGTTATCAGCTAAAAGACAAAATCGTAAAGCACCTTGAAGACAAAGGAATAAAAACAAAGGACTTTGGAACACACGGAGACGCGAGTGTTGATTACCCGGATTTTGGTCATCCAGTAGCAACTGATGTAACATCAGGGATGGCAGATTTAGGAATTGTAATATGCGGAAGTGGGAATGGTATTAATATGAGTGTGAATAAGCACAAGGGTATTCGCTCGGCACTTTGCTGGAATGAAGAATTGGCATCATTGGCTCGCCAGCATAACAATGCAAACGTATTGGCACTGCCAGCGCGTTTCATTTCAGAAGAAATGGGAATCAAAATTGTGGATGCCTTTTTGGATGCCGATTTTGAAGGAGGCCGTCACCAAAGAAGAGTAGACAAGATTAGCGTGGAAGGATAATAGTCTTCAAGGTATCAACAAGAAGCTGCATATGGTCTTCATTGTTGAGGTTTCCACTTCCTTCTAACTCTATATAATTAACAAGATAGTGAGTACTATAAAGCGCGGCCTCCTTGCGATGAGCCGCGCTTGTCATTGCATAGCCATCAAAATTTATCCAATATATAGGTTTGGTAATGGCAAAAAGTTCTTCTACAAAAGGAGCCTTTGCGTAGCTTAACCATTGATGGTTTTTGTTTGGAGAAAGCTGTTCGCTGCCAAATTCATTTTCAAAAATACTTGTAATGCGTTGCTCTAGCTCTTGGGTATTAATTATGTTTTTAGCATTCAGTATGTCTACCTGCCGGTTGGTTAAGCTATCGGACGCAACCCACTCGGAGTAATCATCAAGAGGGCTTTTGGTACCCATATTTATAGCAATTGCTGTGTCGCTCAACAAATCCTTGCTCAAGCGGGGAAGCAGATAGGCGCCTTCGCCTATACCTATCAAAACCAGATGATCATAGTTGTTAGCGACTTCCCGTTGAAACACGGAAGTAACATCGTTCAACCTATTGTCACGAGAGTCTAAAGAATGAATTTCTGCTAAGGAAGAACCAGGTTTGTTGACTACTAAAATGTCATAACCTTCCTTTTTTAATAAAACTGTGATTTTGCTGGTGGCAATGTTTAATGTATCAGGATTATCGGGGAGAATAAGGGCAATTTTAGAGCTACCTTTCTTCTGTTTGTAAATTTGATAAGGCACTTCGCGATAAGGCTGGGAGGTGTCATTTTTATAACGATACACCACTGTGCTTTTACAGCTTGCCAATAAGAGTAAAGAAGCACATAGTAAAAGAAAACAACCTTGTTTCATGATGTATATATTAACGCAATAATAAAGAGAAAGTGTGAAAAGGAATGCATTGAGGTAACTTAACTCAACAGTACAATCATTAAATAAAATGATAGAGGGGGGTTTCCATTTCAATGGCAGTATGGAAAACATTTTTGATCACTTCAAAATGGAACTGGGTTTACGTATTTCTGTAAATTGAGCATCAGTTGTATTTATTGTAAACATCAACGCAAACTATGTGAATTTTTATGGTATAACTTTTAATTATATAACCTTTACGGAAGTAATCAATCAAAAAACGAAATAGATGGAAGGTAATACGAATTCAGAAAGCGATAATATTTCCAAAAGCTATGATGTAAATAGTGGAGGCAAGTGTCCGTTTCACGGTGGAGCGCCTAAGCAGGCGGCTGGCGGTGGACCCCGAAACCAGGATTGGTGGCCAAATAGGCTAAAAGTAAACATGCTCCGCCAGCACTCTTCTTTATCTAACCCTATGGGTGAGGGTTTTAATTATGCTGAGGAATTTAAGAAACTTGATCTACAGGCTGTAAAAAAAGATTTGACCGATTTGATGACCGATTCGCAGGACTGGTGGCCTGCAGACTTTGGTCACTATGGCGGCCTGTTTATTCGCCTGGCCTGGCATAGTGCGGGTACGTATCGTATTGGTGATGGTCGCGGTGGTGCAGGTTCTGGTCAGCAGCGTTATGCACCACTCAATAGCTGGCCGGATAATGCCAGTTTGGATAAAGCACGTAGGCTACTCTGGCCTATCAAGCAGAAATATGGAAAAAAAATATCCTGGGCAGATTTAATAGTGCTTTCGGGCAATGTAGCTTTAGAGTCAATGGGTTTTAAAACTTTTGGATTTGCCGGAGGGCGCGAAGATGCGTGGGAACCAGACGAGGATGTGTACTGGGGCTCAGAAACAGAATGGCTGGATGATGAAAGATACTCGGGAGAAAGAGATTTAGAAGATCCTTTAGCGGCAGTTGTGATGGGATTAATATATGTAAACCCCGAAGGACCTAATGGAAACGGAGACCCTGTTTCTGCTGCTGTTGATATTAGGGAAACCTTTAAACGTATGGCAATGAATGATGAAGAAACCGTTGCTCTTATTGCAGGAGGTCACTCTTTTGGTAAAACGCACGGAGCGGCTGATCCGGGAGAGTTTGTTGGCCCTGAGCCGGAAGCTGCACCCATTGAGGAACAAGGATTTGGTTGGAAAAACAGTTTTGAATCAGGGAGCGGGGCGCATGCCATTACTGGTGGTCCGGAAGTTATATGGACACAAACGCCTACGAAGTGGAGCAATAACTTTTTTAAAAACTTATTTGAACATGAATATGAGCTGGAAAGAAGCCCTGCAGGAGCAAAACAGTGGGTAGCCAAGGATGCTGTAGCGGATATTCCTGATGCTTACGATTCATCAAAAAAGCATAAGCCAACGATGCTTACCACTGATTTGTCCTTGAGGTTTGACCCCGAATATGAGAAAATATCAAGACGCTTCTACGAAAACCCCGATGAGTTTGCAGATGCTTTTGCACGTGCATGGTACAAGTTAACACATCGAGATATGGGACCAAAAGAGCGCTACCTGGGGCCGGAAGTTCCGCAGGAAGAATTGCTGTGGCAAGACCCAATTCCAGCCGTGGATCATGAGCTGGTAAATGATGAGGATGTTGCTAGCTTGAAATCAAAAGTGCTGAATTCCGGATTGTCAGTTTCTGAGCTGGTTTCTACAGCCTGGGCTTCGGCCTCTACTTTTAGAGGTTCTGATAAACGTGGTGGCGCCAATGGCGCTCGTATTCGTTTGGCGCCACAAAAAGACTGGGAAGTGAATAAACCTGAGCAGCTTAAAAAAGTATTGAGAACTTTAGAAGGAATTCAAAAGGAGTTTAACTCAGGAACAAAGAAAATTTCATTGGCCGATCTTATTGTTTTGGCTGGGTGTGCTGGCGTAGAAAAAGCAGCTAAGGATGCTGGGTATAATGTTGAGGTGCCGTTTACAGCAGGACGAATGGATGCTTCTGCTGAGCAAACTGATGTGGAAGCTTTTGAATATTTGGAGCCTTATGCTGATGGTTTCCGCAATTACCGAGGCACTAAGTTTGACGTATCTACTGAAGATTTACTAATTGATAAAGCACAATTACTAACCTTAACAGCTCCTGAATTAACCGTTTTGGTAGGAGGGATGCGTGTATTGAATACCAATTATGATGGTTCCAATCATGGCGTGTTTACTGATCGCCCGGAAACCTTGACCAATGATTTCTTTGTTAATCTATTGGATATGCGCACACAGTGGAAGCCGACCTCTGATAAAGCTGAGATATTTGAAGGCAGTGATAGAAAATCAGGAACACCAAGATGGACAGCCACCCGAGCTGACCTTATCTTTGGCTCTAGTTCAGAACTGCGTGCTTTAGCAGAAGTATATGGATCATCAGATGCAAAGGGCAAGTTCGTAAATGATTTTGTTGCCGCCTGGGATAAGGTGATGAACTTAGATCGTTTTGATTTGGCCTAAGTTTTAGTTTAAATCGATTCACAGTAGGCGTCTTAGAAATAAGGCGCCTTTTTAGTTTTTAATACTTTCTAAATACCCAAGCGCCTCCTCATTTTTAGATAAAGCATGGTTATGCAGTTTTTGATGGCTGGGAAGCCAGCCCAGCAGAAAACGATTGAAGTCAGCCCAAGCTACTGGGTATAGTGCCCGCCACTCTTTTTCTAAAGCAGCCTTTTCTTCTTCATCCAAACCTTCAGCTGACGCCCTTAAAATCTCAAAGTAATACTCCAAGAGTGACTCTTCATAAAGCTTGCATTCTTCATCGGTAAAGCAGCTACCAAGGAAATAAGCTAAATCTTTTACCCCAATACCTTTTCCTACATATTGAAAATCAACAGCAGCTACTTCTTCATTATCAGCAAAGCAAAAGTTAGCCACCTTGGCATCTCCATGTATTAGGGTTTGAAACTTTGCCTTGTTTAGCACAATATCCAACTCCTGGGCTTTTTCTTTAAGGGGTGATTCTTCCATGGCTTTC
>JAUHWX010000224.1 GCA_030427285.1 Bacteroidia bacterium | reverse complement strand
TCAATAAAAGGCTGTTGATTTATATTGAAATGATGCGGTTGCTGGCTTCGTAAAGAATACCAATGGCTTCACGACTCTTGTGGCTATCTCTGTGCTCCGTAAAGCTTGAGCTGAAGCTGGTATTTTTAACTTCTGCATCAATCTGAATATCAGAATTGTCAGATTCAAAATCCTCGATTATTTCATCCTCTTCATCATTCTCTTCAAGAAGACGTTCAGGAATTTCACAACCATCACAGCTTAAACCATACTCCGTCATTGTCCAACGTCTATCTGCCATTTCAAAACCCCACATGTTTTGCACATTGTCCACTTCAAAAAGTATTTCGGCCAAAGATTCGTCAATGAACACGCTGTGGCCCTCTGGTAAGTAAAGAATAACTTTTACTGTTTGGTCGCGGAACTTTTGGTTACGATTAAGCAAAATATATCCAGGAATTTCAATCACCGAATCCAAAATGGAAATTTTATAATCCAAAGAACGAGCGTTGTTACGAGCTTCACGCCTGTTTGGCCCTTGTGCTTCAGTAAGTATTTTTACATACGGATTAGCATCATCTGTTGGTCTAATGTCTACCTCCACTTTATCAAAAGCATTTTTACCGTCTATTCTCATCCAGTGGTTTGGATAGCTATTCAAAAACTCGTGGTGCAGTGAATCATCACTCATCTGAATGCGGTATTCTGTATGTTCTGGCAAAGCAATTTCATCAGAAATACGGCCGGTATTGTCAAACTGTAAACCAATTTTTACCCCGGCAATGAGCAAAAGTATAAGCCCTATAAAAGTGGTAACGCTTAAGGCATTTCTTGCCGGTGAGTTAAGGGGTTCAAGGTTAAAAAGAAGTCTTATTCCCAAGTAAATTAGCAGAAAGAAAGGAGCAATTACGCTCATCACTATTCCGGTAATTAATAGGTTGTAATGTCCTTCATTGGCGGTAACCAAGTGCAGAAAATCAAACAACTCATTCATGCCATAACCAGCGCCCATTATTTGTACCCCTCCGGCAAATAGGCCAATAAGGAGTGCCAAAAGAATCATGGAGCCAATAAATAGGAAAAAGAGCCCTATTATTTTGCCGATGACTTTGAAAATGAGCCGAAATGCACTTAAGATGAAATCTCCTAAATCGCTAAAAAAGGAGCTCACATGGCTCTGGGTTTTACGATAATCATGGTCCGCTATTTTGCTGCCAAAGCCCTTGATGTTTTCATTTACACCATACATTTCTTCGCGGATGGCTTTTTCAATATTAGAAATATTGATTTTCTCACCACGCATCTGCAGCTTTTCTGCCGTGGTGTTTGCCTTTGGGATTACTGCCCACATTATGATGTACAATAAAAATCCAAATCCGCTGAAAAGCGCAATAAGAAAAAGTATGCGTACCCAAAGTGGGTCAACATTAAAATAGGCTCCCAGTCCTGCGGCCACACCACCTATCATTTTATTGTCCGGATCGCGGAAAATGCGCTTCTTGGAATTGGCAAATTTTGGCTCGCGCTTAAAAGTGCTTTCGGCTTCATCATCCATTTCCAAATAATCTTCGGGCTGGCCCATTATGGCTATTACTTGGTCTACATCAATGGCATTAATAACTTCTTTGCCAGGGCCGGTACGTTCTTTGAACAGTTCAGCAATTCGTGTCTCAATATCAGCAATGATTTCGTTGCCACCATTGGTATTGGCAAACTGCTGCTTGAGCGTATTGAGGTAGCGTTCTAACCGTACATAGGCGTTTTCGTCTATATGAAAGATGAAACCTCCAAGGTTAATATTTAGGGTCTTATTCATGGCTGATTAGATTTTTTTTGGGTTGTCTTTTTTACTGCTTCCACCAAGGTGTCCCAGGATGTGTGCAATTCAGTAAGTGCCTTTTTGCCTGTGGGGGTAAGGGAATAATACTTTCTGGGAGGCCCCGAGGTAGATTCCTCCCAGCGATAAGCCAGTAACTCGGCATTTTTGAGGCGGGTAAGGAGTGGATACAAAGTGCCTTCAACTACTATCATCTCTGCCTTTTTGAGGTGTTCGATAATGTCAGAAGCATAGGCATCTTTATGTTCGAGGAGTGCCAATATGCACAGCTCGAGAACACCCTTCCGCATTTGTGCTTTTGTGTTCTCTAAATTCATTGCTTTTCTACTTTTAGTTTGCCGTTTACGGCAACGAATAATCCTGTGTTGTCTTCAGTAAGAATGAGCATTATCACATTGTGATAGTACTGCCCATGCTTGTCGCCAAATATTTTGGCGTAGCGCAAGTCGGTGTCTGATTTGTCTTCAGGAAGTTTAATTTCCTTGAGCGACATTCCCGAGAGGGCAGAACTCAACTCTTTTACCTTTTGGCTTGACTGTGAGCCTTCGCTAAATGTGATAAACTTTACTTGATAAATGTCGCCCCTCATGTGCTTCATTTGGTCGTTCCAGTCAAAGTCCATGTCTACGGCATCAAGCATTTCTTTGTTTAGCGTAAGCGCCAAAACACCTTCACCACTTGAATATTTACTGTAGAGTTTATCTACTTCGGGTAAGGTTTGCCCAATGCTGGTGGAAATAATGCCTAGGCTAAGGGCAGCTGTTAATAGGATGATCTTTTTCATTTTTATGTTTTAGGTTATACAAAGATATGTGAATATTTTAGTACTATGCAATACAAAGTACTGTATTTATTTTTAAAACACTGATAATGTGTGTAATAAAAATAAGTTGTGGTTTTAATTCTGAGTTTTTTCTCAAAAAAGTACTCGATGTATTTTAAATATTGGAATACTTAACTCGGGAAAAGAGCTGGTTGAAGTGCTAAAAATTGCAATTGGACAGTAGCTTGTTGAATGAGAGCACAAAGCTTTATTTAAATTATATATTTGGGCACAACCACACTCAGCTATGCAGCACAAACGCTTCCAGCGGTTTTCTCCGGATATTGATTTTTCAGACGTGGATCACATTGTGATAGGCTCTGGCATTGGTGGCCTTACGGCTGCTACCTGGTTAGCCAAATGTGGTCAAAAAGTGGTAGTGCTCGAGAGGCATTATGTACCTGGTGGTTTCACCCATAGCTTCAAAAGAAAGCAAGGTTTTAATTGGGATGTAGGCGTGCATTACGTTGGCAATTTGGATAAAGGCGGCTCTATGCGTGGCATGTTTGATTTGCTAAGTAGCTCAAAACTGCATTGGGAGCCTATGGGAGAGGTGTATGATGTGATACAAATTGGGGATGACCGATATGAGTTTAAGGCTGGTGAGGAGAATTTTAGACAACAAATGATTAGTTATTTTCCAAATGAAGCAAAAGCCATTGATGATTATTTGGAGTTGCTCAAAAAGTCGAATAAACGGGGAAGAGCTTTCTTTTTTGAAAAGACTTTCAAGCCATTCTTAAGTAAGTCTTTGGGGCGGTTTATCCGAAAGTTTTATAGAAAATATACGCAGCAAACTACCTTTGAGGTGCTAAGCCAAATCACCAGCAACAAAAGGCTTATAGCGGTGCTTTGCGGACAATGCGGTAATTATGGCTTATCGCCAAAATACAGCAGCTTTGCCGCACATGCCTTGGTTATCGGTCACTTTATGGAAGGTGGATATTATCCCAAAGGTGGATCGGAGCAAATTGCTTTAAAAACCATTGAAACCTTACAAGAACTGGGGAGCGAAGTGTATATAAATGCTGATGTATCGGAAATAATAACAGAAAAAAAACGCGTAAAAGGAGTGATGGTGGGAGACACTTTTATTCCCTGTAAAAGTGTGATTAGCGGGGTTGGTGTCAATAATACTTTCAATCATCTTTTGATGAATGGAGCAAGCAACACCTGCGGTTTTAATCTTAAAAATGTAAAACCTGCTATTGGGCATATTTGTCTGTACGTGGGCCTCAACAAAACTAGCGAAGAGCTGAACCTACCAAAGCACAACCTGTGGTGGTACGCACATGATGATATTGATGATACTTTTGACAATATGACTTTGCAGGACTCCGCAGATAAATTTGCCTACATTTCTTTTCCTTCTTCTAAAGATCCTGAGTGGGAAAAAAAGAACCCCGGTACTGCGACTATCCAGGCCATTTCAAAAGCTAATTATGAATGGTTTGCCAAATATGAAGATCAGCCCTGGATGAAACGGGAAGGTGAATATAAGCAGCTGAAAGAGGATTTTAAAAGTGGAATGCTTGAGAGGTTGTATACTTTGTACCCACAAATAAAGGGGCATGTGGCGATTACGGAGGTTTCATCGCCACTTTCTACCAAGCATTTTGCTAATTATCAGCATGGCGAAATTTATGGTTTGGATCATACGCCTGCTCGTTTTGAACTTTCTTTTTTAAGGCCAGAAACAAAAATAAAAGGCCTTCGTCTTGCCGGACAGGATATTACCCTGGTGGGTGTAGCGGGGGCAATGCTTTCGGGTATGCTTGTCGCAATTACTATTCTTAAGTTTCGCGTGTGGCGAATTTTCAAGGAAATTGGCGAACTTCAAAAGAAATAGGCAATCACTTGAATTCAAATTTTCACAAATACTTTCAATCACTCACTGGGTTACCAGACTCCGAAATGGAGCAGCTGACGGCCAATCTATCAAGCCGTAAAATAAAAAGAGGGGATTATTTACTAAAAAGCGGAGAAATCTGTCAGCACACTTTTTTTGTGGATGAAGGCCTGCTACGTATGTATTCCATCAATGAGGATGGGAAAGAAAATATTATACAATTTGCTCCCGAAAATTGGATGATGAGTGATCGCGGTAGCGTGTACTTTAATGAGCCTTCAGCCTATTTTATTGACGCAATAGAAGACACCAAAGTAGTTTTGATAGACTCCGAATTTATTCAAAAAATTTCAGCGATCAGTGCTGAGTTTAGAGTAAATAATGAGCGAATA
>JAUHWX010000016.1 GCA_030427285.1 Bacteroidia bacterium | reverse complement strand
TATGGACCCAAAATTTAAACGACCATTTCAACAAAACTTGAAACATTTCTTTAAGCAATCGTAATTTCTCGATCCAGGTACACTTGTTGGATCAGGTTGAGCAGTTCCATACCTTCCTTTCGCGGTCGCTGGAATGCCTTTCTTCCTGAAATCAAGCCCATGCCACCTGCTCTCTTATTGATCACGGCTGTCTTTACTGCATCTTCATAGTCGGATTCTCCGGATGCTCCACCAGAGTTAATCAATCCTATCTTACCCATGTAGCAATTTGCTACTTGATAACGGCACATATCAATGGGATGATCTGAAGTGTATTTGGCATACATTTCTTCAGACGTTTTGCCGAACTTTAAATCTCTAAAACCTCCGTTTGTATCCGGTAGTTTTTGTTTGATGATATCTGCCTGAATGGTTACTCCTAGATGATTGGCCTGACCTGTCAGGTCAGCAGCAGCATGGTAGTCCTTATCATTCGTTTTAAAAGCCTCATTTCGGGTGTAGCACCATAGGATAGTGGCCAATCCCAGCTCATGGGCATAAGCAAATGCTTCTGAAATTTCACGAACCTGCCTATTTGATTCGGCTGACCCAAAATAGACAGTGGCTCCAATAGCGCATGCACCCATATTCCAGGCATCTTTTACAGACCCAAATAAGATCTGGTCATGCTTATTTGGATATGTAAGTAACTCATTGTGGTTAATCTTGACGATGTAGGGAATCTTATGGGCATATTTCCGAGAAGTCAATCCAAGTACGCCAAATGTTGAGGCTACTCCATTGCAACCCGCCTCCAAGGCCAGTTGTACAATGTTCTCCGGATCAAAATAGTCGGGATTAGGCCCAAAGGCACTCCCTGCCGTATGCTCAATACCCTGATCAACCGGAAGAATGGATAAATAGCCTGTTCCGGCAAGGTTGCCACTGTTATATAACCGGGCTAGTGCATTGAGTACCTGCGGGCTTCTGTTGGAATTCAGAAAAACCTTATCCAGATAATTAGGCCCTGATAGGGTAAGCCTTGTTTTATCAATCGTGTCACAAGTATGTAGCAGCAAGTGTTCTGTCTGATCGCCTAAGTATTCCGCTATTTTTTTCATTTCAGTTATATTTAATGTTGAGCTATTATTTATTAAATTTTAGTCCCGGCATGGTAAAAAGAGTTACTAGCAGTAGGATTATCCCGATAATCAGAAATGGCCATGAGCTACCAAAAGAATAAATCCACATACCAAACAACGGCCCCAATACCTGACCGATACTATTGGTGGAGGATTGAGTGGACAAATAAGTCCCGGTATTGTTTTCATCAATAAACGAGATCGAGGCGATCAGGTTTGGTGTCACCATCGCCCCTCCTGTGGCAAAAATTATGATCATCGTGAATACATAGAAGTCAGTAGTCATTAGGGTGAAAATACCCATTGATGCGGCAGCCAGTAAAAACCCTATAATCAGTTGCAGCCTCATAGGCAGGATATTTTCATTGAAACTGGCAAAGATGGGTTGTAAAACAGCCATGATCAAACCACAGAGCATAAACCCAAGACCAACCTGTGCGGTATCAAAGACAAGGATATCTTTGGCATACACGGAAAAAACAGTTTCAAATAGCGTGAAGGCCAATTGTATCACCAACGATAATAGTAAGAGCCTTAAAAAAACAGGGTTCGCCAGCATCCCCATCATTATGGGTTTTCCTTGTGGGTTATTTGTATACTGCTTCCTTGGTTTTTTGAGCCACAGCACAACGACCACTAAAGCAACTATTCCTAACAATGCAACTGCAAGGAAAGGCACACTAAATTTATCCAATAACAAGTGCCCCAATCTGTTATTAAAATGTAGATTGGTTTGAGCCAAATAACCACCAATCATAGGCCCAGCAATGACACCTGCACTAACAGCCACTCCTGACCATGCAAGTATTTTTCTTCGTTGCTTACTACTGGTAAGGTCACTCAGGTAAGCATTGCTCACCGGTATAACAGACGATGAAAATATACCACCTAAAATACGGGCTACATATAGCATGACTAATGAAGTTGATAGCCCCGTCATAACCTGCATAATGACAAAGCCTGACAACCCCATAATGATCAGTCCTTTGCGACCGAAACGGTCGGATAGCTTACCCCAAACAACCGCAAATAACAGTTGAAAAAACGGGTAGATACTGGTAAGGATGCCTATGTGATAGTTGATATCCTCGTCAGCCACTACACCGGACTTTAGGGCAAGTCGTTCCGTATAGTAGGGTAAAACGGGTAGCAACACGCCATACCCACTCATTACTACAAAAATACTAAGCAATATAATCGCTATCCTGCCAAGCATTTCCAGATTACCCACTACTTGTTACCAATCTTTTTCTTCAACAATTGAGCATTGATCGCAACAATGATGGTACTCAAACTCATAAATACAGCTCCCACTGCTGGGCCCAATACAAATCCCGAAGAATAAAGCACCCCAGCCGCAAGAGGAATGGCAATGACATTGTAGCCAGTAGCCCATATCAGGTTTTGGATCATTTTGTTGTAAGTGGCTTTACCAAATAAAATCAGACTGGCAATATCATGTGGATTGCTGTTGACAAGAATAATATCAGCCGTTTCGGCCGCCACATCGGTACCTGAACCCACCGCGATTCCAACGTTGGCTTGCGCAAGTGCCGGTGCATCATTTACTCCGTCACCTGTCATTGCGACAAACTCTCCCTTGGCTTGTAACTCCTTCACAATCTCCACTTTCTGATGGGGTAGCACTTCTGAATAGTAACCGTCTAATCCCAGTTTATCACTTACTGCTTTGGCGGTCTTTTCATTGTCTCCGGTTGCCATCAACACTTTAATGTTGTTCTTTTTAAATACTTTAATAGCCTCTGCTGATTCAGGTCTAATTTCATCCGCAAGGGCAATGTACCCTGCCAATTTTCCGTCAATTAAAACAAAAACAACTGTTTCAGCGGCATCACTATAAGCATCTTCAGGAATAGAAATTTTTTCATCTCTTAAATACCCAGGACTTACCACCTTAACTTTTTTACCATCCACATTGGCCTCAACTCCTTTGCCCGTAATCGCATTGAAATTTTCAAGCTTAGGTATTGTGACATTGTCTTCCTTAACCTTTTTTATAATTCCTACAGCAATCGGATGCTCGGAACTTTGCTCTAAGGCACTCGCAAGTCTTAACACTTCGTTTGAGTCATAGTTCTTATCTACGGATTCAATCCGGGTAACTCCAAAGTCCCCTTTGGTCAATGTTCCTGTTTTATCAAAGAGTAAGACTGAGATTTTACGCGATTCTTCAAAAGCAGTTCGGTTTCGAATTAATAAACCGTTCTGCGCAGACACAGCTGTAGATATAGCAACCACTAATGGAATTGCCAGTCCTAAAGCATGTGGGCAGGCAATCACCATTACGGTAACCATTCTCTCCAGGGCATACACAAAAGGAAATCCTAAAAATAACCAGATGGCCAGTGTACCAAAGCCTATCGCCAATGCGATATAGGTAAGCCACTTAGCCGCACGGTCAGAGAGATTCTGCATCTTGGATTTGGACTTTTGTGCTTCTTGCACCAGCGTAATCACCTTATTGAGGTAGCTGTCTTTGCCCGTATGCTCTACTTTTACTTTTAGAGAACCGTTTCCATTGAGTGACCCGCCAATCACTTTATTTTCCAATCCCTTTTTTACAGGTTTGGATTCACCCGTCAACATGGATTCGTTCAGATAGCTTTCCCCTTCTACAATAATTCCATCAGCAGGAACTTTTTCACCAGGTTTGATGAGGATAATATCATCTTTCTGTAAGTCTTCCAATTTTACATCTTCCACACTATCCCCTTTTACTCTATGTGCTTCCGAGGGCATCATACTTACCAAAAGTTGCAAAGCTTTTGAAGCTCCAAGAACTGACTTCATTTCCAGCCAATGGCCTAAAAGCATGATGTCAATTAGGGTAGCCAACTCCCAGAAAAAGTCTTCTCCCTCAAGGCCAAATACAGTCGCAGAGCTATAAAAATAGGCCACACTGATGGCCATAGAAATTAAGATCATCATACCGGGAGCTCCCTCCTTCAGTTCGCCCTTTAAACCTTTAAGAAAAGGCCATCCTCCATAAAAATAAACGAAGGTTGAAAGGCCAAAAAGGATGTAAGCATTTCCGGGCAATAACCATTCATAGCCCAAGAATCTCTGTATCATTGGAGAGAATACCAGAATTGGGATGGTGAGAATCAGGGCGATCCAAAAGCGCTTTTTAAAATCTTCAATCATCATTTTATGGTGATCATGTCCCATTTCACCATGTCCAGGGCTATGACCTGAATGACTGCTTTGTCCACCATGTTGATGACCTTCATGCCCCGAATGATCTTCATGCTTTTTACTTTCTTCGTGCCTATGATGGGTGTGATTATGCTCTTTATGATTTTCCATAATGTCGATTTTTTATTTGTTTGGGTAATCCAAATTAAGTTTTTCAAGCTGTTCGGCTAATATTTTAGCAGCAGTATAGTTGCGAAACCAACGCTTATCTGCAGGGATGATATGCCAGGGCAAGTGATCACATGCATTAAGTAGGGTATTGTAAGCCTCCCGGAAATCATCCCATTGGTTGGGTACCAGTTCATCTTCTTTCGTATACTTCCAGCGTTTGTGTGGTTTCGTTTTAGGCTCTTCAATACGCTCTATCTGCTCATCAGCAGATATATGTAAGTAGTATTTCAAGATCAAAGTATTATTGGCTAGCAGGTGATGTTCCAATTCATTGATCAAATTGATGCGGTGATCCAATACATCGCCTGATAGACTTTTATTGACGTTAGGCACCAAAACATCTTCATAGTAGGATCGATTAAAGACCCTGATCTTTCCTTTCTCAGGAAAATGAGGATAAATGCGCCACAAAAAATCATGTTTAAGCTCGTCAGCCGAAGGCTTTTTAAAAGAAGTAACCTGCACACCTTGTGGGTTCATGCCACTAAAAGCATGACGGATGACCCCATCCTTTCCCGAAGTGTCAAGTCCTTGCAAGACGATGAGCATGCTGTACCGACCATCTGCATAGAATTTATTTTGCAACTGAAAAAGCTCCTTTCGGATTTTTTTCAGCGCATTTTTAGTTTCCATTTTGATCCCTTCTTTAGGTGGTAACGTGGATATGTTATCTAACTCAATCATATGTCGTTCGTTTTAAGTTTTTGAACCATTGCTCCACTGAGGCTGCTACTGTATACCTCATAAGCATTAACCAATATACCATTAATACCATCCTTGCCACTAATGGCATACACAATGCTATTATCGTCAGGGCTACTCATGCCTTCAAACCGATAAAAAGCACCCACTTCAAAATCTTCCGGATGCAATTGTAGTTCATCTTTTGTATGAATTATATGTCAAATTTTTTAACAGATATGAATTATGCATTTTCTCATATTTTTTCCACTATCAACCCCAATGTTATCCAGTCATGCATTCCGCCTCGATAATATAAAATCCTATCGGCCGGATACCCCGCTTCCACGAGGTTCTTGATGCCTGTAGCGGATTGCGGGCATTGCGGGCCATTGCAAAAGAAGATAGTATGCTTTTTTTCATCTAACTCCTCTTTTCTGGTCACTAATTCATCGTAAGGGATATTTTCAGCGCCGGGAATGGTTACCCCATTGGTAGAATCAGGTTTTCTGGCATCAACAATGGGCAGCCCCTCTTTTTGGTGTTGGTACACCTCCAATTCCCCGACTGT
Organism: Bacteroidia bacterium; assembly: GCA_030427285.1. GTDB lineage: Bacteria > Bacteroidota > Bacteroidia > Flavobacteriales > Schleiferiaceae > Owenweeksia. The sequence goes on along the minus strand of JAUHWX010000016.1, from coordinate 19,816 downwards.
TCTTACCCCCACGGCAGCCTGTATTGGCTGAATACGGCCCCAGGTCGTGTCCACTTCCACCAGTCCTTCCTCAATATTTTTGGCTATCATTCGGTTATGGTTCCTCTTCCCTGTCCTTATTTCCGAAATGTTCACGTTTTTCATTTTCAATTTATTTATCATATCCAAATCAGGCATGCCAATTGACGCTACCCTTTCGTTCACAATTAGCAACGGTGAATGCTTGAATTGATATTTTTCAACTAGATCTGGATGTTCTTCAAAATATTTGACCGTATAGGGTAAATCTGCATTTTGCAATTCTTTTTCAAGTATTGGCCTGTGTTGACAATCTTTTGTTGCTACAATTAAAATTTCCATAACAATTTTATTTTTTAGTTATTTAGTGTTATATAAATTATTCTGGTTCATCCGTTTTCCATTGTAAAAACCTCCTTTCTCCAACAAATACTAAAAACATCAGTACTATGGAAACCACAATTACCAAAAAATCATTGGATACCTTTATCCAGAGGAATGCGCCTAATACAAGAAGGTCAAGTAAAATGGCGGCAATAACAATGGCAACATTGACATTTATTTTTTTTCTAAGATTTTTTAATACACCCCATTGGAGTATTACATCCATTGTTAGGTAAAAAATAGCTCCCAGAGAGGCAATACGGGTTAGATCGAAGAATGCCGTGAGGGTAATGGCAATAATCATCGTATAAATCAGCATGTGCTTTTGCAATCGCCCCGGCATTTCGAAATGTTTGTGTGGGATTAGATTTATTTCCGTGAGCATGGCGGTCATCCTTGAAACGGCAAACATGCTGGCAATGACCCCTGAAATAGTAGCTACAATAGCAATACCCACAGTAAACCATAAACCGTACTTTCCAAATGCAGGTTTAGAAGCTTCTGCTAGCGAAAAATCTTTTGCGGCTAAAATCTCTGGGATTGACAAATTGGCTGAAACTGCCAAAGCCACGAGTAAATACACCAACGTGCAAATAAAGAGCGAAATCATAATGGCTCGCCCCACATTCTTATTAGGATTTACAATCTCACCACCGCTGTTTGTAATAGTTGTAAAGCCTTTATAAGCCAGAATGGTAAAAGCCAAAGCTGCTATATAACTGGTTGCTGTATAGTCACCAGAAACAGAGGAAGGTAAGGCTTCAGCAAATGAGAAGTCTGCTGCCCACAGACCCCCAATGGCGAATATAGCAAGACCTCCTATTTTGATGACTGCCATCATCAAGGAAGACCGGCCAATTACCTTATTACCAGAAATATTGATTAAAAAGGCAACTACCAACAATAAAATGCCCAAAATAGGCACCCAAATACTATTTTTCTGCACATCAAAAAGTTGTAAGGTATATGCTCCAAATGTCCGGGCAACCAAGCTTTGACCAATCACCATTGAAAATGCCATTAAAAGTGATCCCGCAGCAGTGATCGTACCTGGTCCATAGGCTTTTTTGAGATACATGGCGATACCACCTGCTGATGGGTAAGCATTGGACAACTTTATGTAGGTATAAGCACTGAAATAAGAGATGACGGCTCCAACCAAAAAAGCTAAGGGAAACAAAGTCCCTGAAAGATCCGCCACCTGACCAAGTAAAGCAAATATACCGGCACCTATCATCACTCCGGTGCCTAGCGCCACTGCTCCGGTTAAACTTAGGCTATTCTTTTTGTAGTTATTCATTAAGTCGATTTAGAGACATTAAGTCATTTGTACCCACCTTTATAACTCATAGTGAAATAAGCTCCGTCATTCTCCGTGAATTTCTGATTTAGTAATACATAATTTTCTGTCATATGCTCTTCTACAGTATAATTGATCGTTTTAATCTTAATGCCCATCATGTAAGCTTCTACCACAGCTTTGCTGCTAATATTTATCTTCCCATTTTCTGTTTTCCTGTTTCTGTTTTTAATCGTAACCAAACTTTTCGAGCCAAAAAAGCTTAACACTCCTGACGCTATGCTCATCTTCAATTGAATGTCTTTTAGTTCCTCGTTACTTTGAAAGTCATATAACTGTTCAAAATCTTTCGAGGTCACCTCCACTTTTATCTTTTCATCATTAGGATCACTAAAAGGAAATACGTTCACCAGCACATCAAACGCTTTGGGATTACATTGGTAAGTGGTGGTGTATTTTTCATTTAGTTCGCCCTTTTCATTGTACAACTCCGTAACCACTTCCACTATATACGTTTCACCAGCTTGCCTTAATTCTCCTATTAAGAATAGTTGTTTACCTAAAAGCTGTCCGTTTTTATCAAAGTTTTCACGTTCAATTTTTTTCCCTGCTATCTGATCAATAAACATTCCTTTCCCCTGACCATACGAAATAATGGGCGCTATTTGTAAAAATGTCATTATAATTAACAAAATGCTTCGCATGTTATTTTCTTTGTTGAATGTTGATTAAGAGATGCTGTCTACTTCAGAACAAATTTTCCTTTGCTTCTTTAAGGATTCCTTTTATCCGTGTTTCAGCAATTCCTATTTCATTTAGTAGTTTTGGTTTATCACAAAGCCCCTTGCATAGCACTACCATCTTATCAATCAGCTTTAGCTTTTCGGGTTTCGTGAGGGTGGTGAGGCAGGTAATGGGATGTAAACCGGCTAAATTAATCCGATCACTTAAACTTCCTTGTTGTGGATAATCCCAGCCTATGAGCACCAACCCAGAGCATTTACCATATTGAATGGCATCTTCGGTAAACCGGGTATTGGTCACCACCCAACCTTGATGAAACTTACTTGCGTGATCTTTCTTTTTTTTCCATTGCTTTTTTACATCCTCAAACCGGGAATTGATATAGAGTGGAATTTTTACATTGCACTAATACCCCTGTCTGTTATGAAATTTGCACTCCACCATTATGTGCTTAACATCCTTTTCGGCGGCAACATCTATCTCGTGAGATACACAATGGCCTTGAATGACCACTCCGAATTTAGTGCAGTACCCCTGATATTTAAGGATTTCACTTACAAACCTTTCAAAGGGATATCCTGAAGGCCCCAGCTCAAAAATTGCCTGCTTGATCTTGTATCTTCCGGCAACAGATTTTGAATACTTACGTAGCATAGAAAATGCCTCATTGTATATTTTTTTTGTGGCCATTCCATCAAAAAGCTGTTTCTCAATTTCGTTCACTATCTGATCTATTTCAAATGAACCAGCCCCTGCTCTTTCCAAAGATTGCCTCAATTTTATTGTTGAAAAAGCAGCTCATTCCCCAGAAGCTTTTGTGATGAAAATGGTCTTTTCTGGCATTTAAAGTAGTTTAACAATCCGATGTTAAAGTTAAAATATTACCCTCAGTGGAGTTTACGATATCTCACTTTCGATGTATGAAATTGTGTCGAATGAGATCCGTAGCCTCTCTCTTTAAATCTCTTGCAAATGAATCCTTCAACCTTGGATTAGCTCAGAAAGGAGAGCGTTCATATTTACCTTGGCAACTGCGGTATGCGTGTCTGCCGCACCATAATATATATAAAGGTCTTCTCCGAATTGCGCACTCCCGGTAGGGAATACCACATGATTTACCACACCTTCCAGCTCCCAATTTTCAGTAGGTGAAAACAAAGGTTGCTTTAATCGTGCAATAACCTTTTCCGGATAGTTTAAATCCAGAAGTGCGGCAGTCGCATGATAGGTCTTTCCAATAATGGTTTCACATACTCCGTGATAGATAATTAGCCACCCATCTTCTGTTTCTATTGGTGGGCACCCTGCTCCTATATAGTTAACTTCAAAATCATATTTGGGGTCCAATACAATGTGCGATGTCAGGTCTTTTAGGTAATCCTCCCAAAATGATTTGGTCAGGTCTTCCCAACGCTCAAATTGTACCATCTGGATACCGGGCCAGATACGGTGCAGCATTACAAATTTTCCGTTGATTTTTCTAGGGAATAGTACTATATCCTTGTCTCTCAAAAGCCTGTGCTTTTCATCCACCAGTCCCATTTCCGCAAAAAGATTGTAATAGTAATAGTATTTCGGGTTTAACATTCCTTCGTTACAGTGTTCCAGATGGTATTTGTACTCCTTATAATTAACCAGTGGGGTAATAATCCCTTTTTTTTCGAAATGCTTCAAGTCTTTTGAAATCGCCAGAGCACCCATGGCATTTATACCGTCATAGGCCGTGTATGTCAAATAATAAGTGTCTTCAATTTTAACGATGCGAGCGTCTTCTACTCCTTGTTTTTCATACTCGAGTTCGCAGGTTATAAGAGGCTGCTTGTGCCTTTCTACAATATCATTTGGCCCATTCGCTTTGGCATATCCAATGGTGGAAATATTGCCCTCCTCTACTGCCCGATAAAAAATATGCACGTTATCACCTTCCTGATAAATACCTGGGTTTAGCACTCCATTGTTTTCAAAACCTAATTTAGTGGGGCTAAGTATTACTCCTAGTTTTTCAATTTTCAACATATTATTTTACCTTATTGTACATGCACTCGTCCAACATCTGAATATCCCAGTGCTGGCCACCCATAATCTGGATATATATGGATTCAAACAAATATTGAATTCTTTGTCTCATGCTTTTTTCTGCAAAACCGATCGGTTTTATCAGCTCATCTGTTCACACCAAGACTTTTATTGGTCTTTTCGATCGACTTTTTGGCCTGGATTTCTATTCCGGTCAGTGCCCTGATGGCATCTATGGTTTCAGGGATTACAATGGCCTGATTGTCCACCACATAAGCGTAGTAAAGTTCATTGCCTTCTACTTTCAGCATGTCCTGCCAGAGGGCTACCTCATACATATCACCCCAAGGTCTTCCCATATCCAGGTACCTTTCTTTGATCGTATTGTTGGAAACCAAACCATCACTATAGTTTATGAAAGTGATCCGGCTGGAAGTCTGTAATGCTTCAATCACTTCTATTTTATCTACTTTTTTGGTAAGTCGTATATTCCAGTAATGCAGGTGACTGAGTGTTTCTGGTACTTTTACCGCCATCGTCACCACGTCTAGCTCGGGATCTACACTTTGAGCATCAGGTCCTTGATGACTGGGGATATCTTTTTCTGGGACAAGTGTATTCATAATGCCTCCAAGGTGACTTTCCCAGGGGTCAGTCGCTCTACGAAGCAAAGTTCCACGTGCGCTCTCCAGTAGTCCTGCTCTTTTCAACGCTGACAATGTTCTAACTATGGAGGTAGTGTTGCAGGAGACTACTCGGGTGCTTTCCCGGTTTATGGCGGAAGCATAATTGTTTTCTGCGCTAAAGGAATGCCCGGTGGTTTCGTGTTTTTCACCTCCCTGTAGGATAAATTTCATTTTACGCTCCCTATACATCTGCACGTTTTGGGAGGCAATTTTCTTAGGCGTACAATCCACTACCAGATCAGCCATATCTAAAAGATCAGCCATGTTACCTACCAGAGGAATACCTACTTGCTCCATGTTACTTTTAGCTTCAGGGGTAGCAGCATAAATGGAATACCCTTTGTTTACCGCAGTTTGTATCCGCCAGTCGCTGATCACATCACATACCCCGGCTAATTCCATATCATCTTGTCGTGCGATTGCATCGGCTACTCTTTTGCCGATTACGCCATACCCTATAAGTGCTATTCTCTTTTTCATCTTGTTATTGTTTTTTAATTGTAGTATGAATGTTATTTATGTTGGACAGTCCGAAAACGATCAGCACAAAGCTTTGACCGATCTCCATCATCACTAAAATTTTGGCAGGGGTAGTTATTGGCACGATATCTCCATAACCGATGGCAGCAAAGGTTACCACACTGAAATAAAACGTCTCGAATAAATACTCGAAGTAATGGAAGCTTTCAAATGGTTTAAATCCCAGAAAAGAAGATCGATTGGCAGCGACCAGACAAGTGAAATCTGCCGCATAGGAGAAAATAATGAGCATGACGAGCAGTCCGAAAATCCAGAGAAGTTGCCCAAAAGAATGACAATGTTTAATGGACTTATTGACCTGCCTGAAGGTAAAAAAGGTAAAGTACCCAGTCTTGATAAAGGCCAGAAAAATAACAAGATAAGGCACCCAGCTTAGGGCATGATCTACAAACTGCATAAGATAGACATACACAAGTGCTACAGTTGCGACCAACACGAGTGCGGAGCGCATCTGTTTAATAAGTTGTTTTAAAAAATTACTTCTTGTTATTTTATAAGTCATCATGTATCGTCAGTTAATCGCCTGTTGATTTTTGACAATTAAGAGTTTTTCCTGATTGTCTGGCATTTTTTCAAAGCTGGCCATCCCGCCTATGGGATAAAGAGTAATATCCATGGTGGGAACACCGTATGTTTTAGCTGTTAGTGCGTGGCCAAACACGTTCAGCACCTTGCAGCCAAATAAGGCCAGGATAAAAACCACTCTTCTCAACCCTTCGACCCAGTTCGTACCCCATTTGAAAATGAAGCATAAAAATCCAGCCTATTATGATACGGAATATCTAGTGGATAAAGACTTTGATGCCGGCATAGCTGCCGATGTACAGTGACCATTTTTTCATGCTTTTACGTTTTGTGGGTTTACTTTCCATCTGAAATCACAAATACCTGCTCCACCGGCAATGCTGCCGCTCCTTTCAAGGTGGCCGCCCCACTGTTCTGCGAGGGGGAAATCGAGCTTGCACCAGGTGCGATAGCACAAATCGCCCAATTCAAGACTTTTGAAGTAATCGGCTACCCGGCAGCGAGTACAGTTAAAGGCCACGGTGTATTCTCCGCCTTCTACGTCCTGCCAGCCATAATCGGGGGCTGTAAAGGGGAACATCCTGAAAACCTGCATGGTCAGTTCCATTTTTTTATAAGGATGGTCAGAAAACATTCCGGCAATTAGCATCGGGTATTCGCCCATCCGGGTGTAGATTTTCCAACCTATCCGGTAGATGAGGTCGGTGGCTTCATCTACGTTTTTATCTGCTTGTAGAAGCACCTTGTACAATGCCACGGTGGCACAGGCCAAGTGGATGGTAAAAGTGGCGCCCAGGGTTTCCTGTTTCGGCAGGCCGGGTTCCAGCCGTTCAAATTCTTTCCAGGTTCTGCTAAGTATTTGCTGAATTTGTTCTTGGTTAAATTCCTCCGTCAAAATTACATTGGCCGGTTTATTCAGTATGGCTTTGAAAAGCCCGGCATTGGCCTGCCCTTCTTTGACTTGAGTGGTAAGTTGGCCCAATACGGTATTCCAGGAGAAGGAACTGTCTCCATCTTTTTTATTCTCCGTGAAATCAGGAGGGATAATCTCCCCACTAAGGAGAAAAGCCGGCAACGCTTTCTCAAGCCTCGCTTTGATACTCGGCCCGTTCAAAGCCAGGCGCGCAAATTCCCTGGTGATGATGGGCCGGGTTACTTCTTCAAAACGGGTATCGGGAGCTAGTTCAAAGGTCAGCGCCTCAGCAGTGGTAAGCGCTTTGGCGTGCAGCAGCAAGTTCTCAGGAAATACATAGCCGTACTTGTAGCCGGCATTTATCATATTCAGGTACACCCTGGTGATGGACACCTCTTTTAAGCGGCTGGCGTAGAAGCTGTCCGCCAGCTTCTTGAATACGGCATAAAAAGCCGCTTCATCGGCACCGGGCAATTCGGTACACTGTTTTTTAAAATGATAGAAAGCCTGCTTCACATCATTTTGCACTACTGCCATCCAGTAAAGTACAAAACGGTTGCGCTCCACCTTGGTCAGCTCACCGTACATCCCGAAATCGAGCAACACAATTTTACCATCCTCCTTAAAAAAGATGTTGCCAGGGTGGAGGTCTGCGTGAAACAGGCCGTCAGAGATAAACATTTTCAATTCCATTTCGGACAGCCTGGTGTTCAGCTTTTCCTTTTTCGCTTCAGGGAGAAGTTTGATGGCTTCTTTCAGTCGCAGGCCCGATACCCGTTCCATCGTAAGTAACCTTTGGGTGCTGAACTTCCAATACACTTTTGGGAACAGGATGTCGTCCCAACCTTTAAAATTTTCCCTGAACCGCTCTATGGTTTCCCCTTCCTGTGCAAAATCCAGTTCCCGGAGGGTGTAGCGTTTGAATTCGCTGAAAGCTTTTGGCAGGTTTGCCCGCTGTATTTTTTTTGGGAAAATACGGTTCAGCCAACGGATTATCCCCTCGAACTCCTGAAGGTCTTTCACTATCCTGGCTTTTATATCCGGCCGCTGCACCTTTACCGCCACCTCTTCACCCGTATGCAAAACGGCAAAATGCACTTGTGCCAGCGAGGCTGAGGCCACAGGCGCTTCGTCAAATGATCGGTAGCTATCTGCCAGCGGTTTTTCCAGTTCGTCTGCAATTATCTGTTTGGTTGTGTTGAATGGAAATGCGGGGACATTTTCCTGCAGTTTTTCGAGGGCACGGATGTATTGGGACGGCAGCACATCGGGGCGGGTACTGAGTATTTGCCCCAGCTTGATGTAAGTAGGTCCCAACTTCAAAATGTCGGCAACCAGCCTGGCAGGAGCACCGGATTTCTTCCGGGCCGTTTCATCCTGGCGGATATATTTTTTGTAAGCGCGGTAGTGCTTATAAGCAGTCAGTAATATTTTCCATTTGGAAGCCATTCTAATTATATTTTATGTCATCATGGTCACACCACATATTTATCCCAAAGCCCATATTTTTCTTTGATTTTCCCTTTTGAAAAAGAAAGTGCCATTACCAAAAATCCCGTTAAACTTGTACTCAACGTAAACGCTGTATTGACATCTTCAATAAACCATGGCAGTACGGCCAGTACCAGGCCCAGCAATACATTTAAGTAACGTAAGCTTCTAATTACTTCAGCCATGGCCACAACCGCAAATACAATTGCAAGTGCCCCTCCCAAATGATTTAAATCGGCAAATGGAGTTTCTATCCCAACCCCGAAAACCGTGGGAGAGACCATCAACCAAATCCCTAAAACTGTTGATATCGTCAACATCCAGGGGAAGCTCATTCCCCAGATTGAAGATTTAAACACTACCCATGGGCGCTCATTAAATTCTGCCATTTCAGGGGAGCGTTGATCCTTTTCAGTAGAAAGTGCATCACCGCCTTTCCAAAATACTTTCCATAACGAATCCCCTTTTTGTTTTCGTTGCACCATATGCTGCCACATGGCAATCACTTCATCAATTTGTAATGGGATCATTGGAAGCATTACAATAGCTGAAAACAGGCATACCGAACACCAAGCCCCTACTGAAAGCGGCTGTGAAACGATTAAAAAAATGCTCACAAACCCAAGCGGGATTACCAAAATCCCAAAAAGAGTAACCATCCACGGCATGGTACGCCAACGGGAGGTTCCACCCATATATCCCATCAGAAATTCCAAAGTGTATGCAAGTGTTCCTAATGCAGCATCCGATATTGGAAAGGAGTGGGACATATCGGAATCTAAAACGGTCATGGTGCCGTCACCAAAAAAAGGATCCCAGGCATAGTCTATATACCCTAATTGAAAAGCTCCCAAATACCGGGATGCCAGCCACCCGATAAATGCCAGGCCAATCATAATAGAGCGCTGTGGCCAGCTTGAAGGGTTATAGCTCCAACCCGTAGGTACGTCACCGCCCATTTTCATAAACATGATCATGTTTGGCATCCCGGGAATAAGAATGGTCAATGCAATAATTAAAGCACCGATTAGGGTACTGTTATAATAAGCGATAGCTGTTGGAGCCCAGAAAATAAAGGGAGCCATACTGATCCATATCCCGATAAAACAAAGGATCCAAACGCTATATGGACGGTTAGGCTTGAGGGAACGCCATCCGAAAAATACCAGCAATACCCCACTGATAATATCGCTCCAGCGCATTGCGGCAATACGATCACTAAGGGAAAGCCACACATCTCTTCCGCCACTAGGCTCGACCACATTCTTTCCATAATCAAAAGTGAGAGGGGAAGTAATCATCCAAAAACCAAGCAATATGATTGTCCAGTAAACCCAGAGCGTTTGCTTATGGTGGTCTTGGAGCATCGTAAGGCGGTCATCAGTAGACATTTTCATACCGCCCATGTCCATGTGTCCATGACCGCCATGCTCTTCCGTATGCATCATAGGACGTGTGATGCCTCTTGAGCCCATACCTTCCATTTTGTGGCCTGACATTTCGGTTTTTGCTTCGTCCTTTTTCACTAAGGTCATTCCGCATTTAGGGCACTTGCCTGGTTGATCAGTAACGACCTCAGGGTGCATAGAACAAGTGTATTGTATCTTTTTAGAAGATTTATCCCCATCATCCTGATGGGACATTGAGGAGTGGTCGTGGCTTTTCATACTATGACATAATTAAGTGTTTGGGAATCTATTTATAGCTATTTTTTCAGGTTATTCTCTTGATAAAATTTCTTGGGATTAGCCTTTAAGTTTTCAATCATCTTGGGCAATGTCTCTCGTAAACCGTGTTTAGGCTTCCAACCCAGAATCATTTTAGCTCTGGAACTGTCCATTTCAAAATGATCATTAGCAAGATCGATCATCCAAGGTTTAATAAAAGCTTTGCCAAATAAGTTCTGCATAAATGCCCCCATTTTGGCAAACCATTTGGGAATCGAGATGATAGGCATTTTCTCACCGCGGATTTCTGTACTGATGATGTATTGCAACTCCTTGTACGATAAAGTTTCTTCATCTCCAATATTAATAATTGTTTCTGACGGGAGTTCTTTCCTTTGGTCTACGGCCAAAGCTATTGCATCGATGACATCATCTCTGTGTACATAGGTGCTGCCATGGGCTGTATTGGCCGGATAGAGTCGTGCTGCAATTTGTTTTTCGTAAATACGCTGAACTTGATTGGTGATAGGTATTGAACTACCATCTTCGCTGTATACGCCTGCTATGCGCATCATCACTACAGGAATTTCGCCTCGTTTTTCATGCATTACTTTTTCGGTCGTTACTTTCGATTTTGGATAATCCCATTTAGGTTCCAATGGTGAATCTTCCGTAATGAGCACCCCCGGAGAGGAAGGTTTGTAAACCAGCATGCTACTTGAGAAAATGAATTGCTCCACTTCAAAATCCTGTAGGAATTTTAACAGTCGTTCTGTGCCTTTGACGGTCACTTTATCGTACAGATCGGAGGGTTCCCCTAAAAAATCATAATAGGCGGCAAGGTGCACTACCGCAGCTATTTTGTTGCCATAGGCATAGCGAACTCTTTTGAAAGCAAAATCCATTCGATCATCGCTCGTAAGATCCACACATACACATTCTGCTTCTACGGGCGGAAAAGGAGAACCATCTTGGTCAAATCCAACTACGTGGTATTTTTCAGCCAGCTTATGAATCAAGGTCGAGCCTATCATTCCACTGCTTCCTGTCACAATTACTACCTCGGGTTTGTTTTTCATTTTGCTTGATTTTGTTATTTTCTCATTTCCAGATATTCAACTGTTTCTTTTACTGTAAGGGGGCATGTAGCATTTCCGTTACGGGTAAAAAACACCGTGTTTTCTCCTTTCGACAAATAAGCTGGTTCAGGAGAGTTTTCTATATCTACAACACATACTTTCTCTCCTTGTATTTGATGAAATGACACATGGTTTTTAAAGGAATATTGCTGACCAATATTATTGGCTATGATCTCAAAAATCTTTCTCTCATAGCCATCTGTATTTTTATGTCGCAAGGTTTTAAAATCACTTTCTAACCCTAATATTTCACCCCTGTCATCCACCCCAATTTAAGTAAGTAGGTGTGCCACAAAAATGACCAAATATGCTCCTATGAGCACATGAATTAAAATTAAATTAAGGTACTTCCTCTCCTTCTTAATTTCAACATTTATCTATCATTTTTATATTTCTTTCTTTCTATAACCTTTATTGAAAGAAACATTGTAAACAGAAGCTATCAAAACTCCAAATAACCAACCCAAAATAAACATCTCCACCAACCCAATCAGCGCTTCTGTCCAGGGGACGTCCATTCTGATCAAAGTTGTAGTGTCCAGCCCGTGGAGCAAACTGTTAAAAAATAGGATGGTACCTTCACGGCCTACGGAAGCCATAAGTATAATACAGCCCAGGTAGAAAACGACACCCGCTACTCCCCAAGCCAGTGCGAATTTTTTAATGTTGATGTGTTGCATGATCGTTTTCGTTTTTGGATTGATTTTCTTGATTACTGCCATGTCCAGAATGGCCTCCGTGCCCACCATGACTTCCCATCATAAAAAGGTGGCCCACAAAAAATACAATGATGAAAATAAATAGCGAGTTAGTTCCATTAAAGCCGAAAAACGGCAATAAGAAAAGCAGCAGGAAGATGCCCAGGCATCCAACCAGCATCCATATCATATGATTATTTCTCATAGTTTAGTTTTTTAGTGGTGACCAGGATGGATATCTACTCCCATATTTTTTTTATTTCTCATCATTGTTTCTTTGTCCATCATGCCTTCTTTGTGCATCATGTCCATCATCTGTCCCATCATATTGGGTTTATCTTTCATCATGTCCATCATATGGGCACACATGGACGAATCCGAGTCAGCCATGTTCATCATGTTGCTCATCATATTATGCATCATATCAGGCTTATCTTTCATCATGGCCATCATTTGATCATTGTCTGACATCATCATACCCATCATCTGCTCATTGCCTTTCATCATCATTTGGGTATGATCATCCTCCATCATTTTGGTCATCAATTGTTCAGCGTATTCATGATCGGAAATGATGGTATTAAATATTTCATTTCGGGTGTCATCATTTTCTAACATTGTGCTTACATCCTGTTGCTGACAGGCAGATAAAGCCGCTATCAATAAAGTGAGTGTCACTGCTGTTTTTAACGTATTTTTCATATCGTTATCGGTTAAGGTTAATACTTAGTATAGGTATATCGGCATGGTTTGCCAGGTTTTCGGTAATGCTCTTTCCTATCAGGTTAAAAAAGCCGGTCCTCCCATGTGTAGTTAATGCAATAAGGTCAGCATTTACAGATTCGGAAAACTTAAGAATGCCGCGTTCTTCATTTAGCGAATTGTAGATGTTGGTGGTGCAAGTGCCTCCGCGCGGGCAGGTTTCATGAAAAGCATGCATTTTCTCAAGGCTCCTGTCCGTCTCCTCAAATGAAAACGGCACATTGACATAAAGAAGGTGAATATTGGATTCGTTGAGATCAGCGAACTTCACCACTGTCTTGAAAGGTTCTTTGACATCTTCTTCAAAATTGGATGCAAAAACCACATTGTTAACGGGCCACTTAGACTTTTCTTTGATGATCAAAACGGGTACAGTAGCATCTCTCAGTACCTTTTGCGCATTCGATCCGATAAACATTTCTTTTGCACCCGATGCACCATGCGAACCCATGACGACAAAATCATGATGGTGGAATGGGATATGTTTGAGAATTTCCTCTCTACCCACATCAAATACGAGAAACTGTTTGCCCTTCAAACCTTTGGTTTCCACTTTATTTACCAGCTTATTAAGCTCGCTCTTCGCATGCCCGATTTCCTTTAATGTTTCGGGAAATCGCTGCTCCTTCTCCTTATCAAGTTTAACCCACGGCACAGGCGTGATTTGTAGGTGCAAAAAATGAATTTCCGCACCTGATTTTTCTGCTATGGCAATGGCAATATCTGCCGCTCGATTAGCTGTTTCTGAAAAGTCGGTAGGTACTAAAATATTTTTCATAAGTCTCTGTTCTCCAAGTCGGGTTCTAATGATTTTACTTTGACCATCTCACTAACCTCTGTGATATAAATAATGCCGTCCCCTGAGTGGGCTGTTTTTCCATTTTGATGTATAATCTCTAGTGCTGTCTTCACTTCCTTATCAGGTAAAACAACTTCCAGTTTTGCTATTTTAGCATGTGAAAATGGGTGCCTCAAAGACGGAAAATCCTTGCGCTCATCCGTGTAGTGCCCTGTTCCCTCTCCTTCAAAGACGGTTAGGCAACAAATTCCTTCTTGACGCAAATGATTTACAATATCAGGTAATCGATTCGGCCTGACGAAAGCTTTTATTTCCTTCATTTTAACAAGGTCTTTTTTATGTCTTCATATTCTTCTTTACTGATTTCTCCTTTAGCGTACCTCTTTTTCAAAAGATCCAATGGAGTTTCCTTTTTCGTTTTTTGCCCTGGTATTTCCCAGGGCGTTGCAAAAATCCAAACGATAAAAATCACCCAAATCACCCACCAGATGATGTGCATACCCCCATAATGTCCTTCAAACCAATGCATAATATTTATTTTTAAATTTTATTAACTTTTAAAATTACAGTATCAAGCCACTAAGGACTTGCACTTATTCAAATTTAGCATATTGCCCCGCTCTCTTTTTTTGAAATCTTGACTTTGATGTATGATATTCTGCTATCAAAACATCAATAGCTTAGTGGTTATAATCACCCAGGATCATAACTGTACCCATACCTACTACCATCAATCCGGCCATTACAGGAACCCTTCATTTACCACGAAAAAGTCCGGGTCTGCCCCCTAGAGCCATACTGAATTCTTCAGGATTCTTCTTAAATACCTGGAGACATTCTTCACTGTTGAAGTAATACATCTCATCATTATTTGAATACTGAAGTGCTGCATTTACGTCAACGCTATTCTCACAAACAGGATCAGCATGTTTCTTAGATGTCTGGTGATGATGACCCACCGAGCAGGAGGTATTTATGATCATTGTAGACCACGCCAAAGTATATAATATTGCTTTTCTTAAGGTTAACATGACCTATACATTTTGTAAGACATCGAGTAATTTCTGGCGAATATTCAAAGCCACTATTTCAAGGTCTTCATTGGCAATTGCCTGCATAGAGCTTATCGGGTCTACAACTGACACCTCGATATGACCATCCATAAGATCCTGCACAATCACATTACAGGGTAACATGGTGCCTATTTTATCTTCGGCCTTTAATGCTTTAAATGCGTACTCGGGATTACATGTCCCTAATATCTTGTAGGTATTAAAATCAATGTTAAGTTTGTGTTTCATAGTTTCCTGAACATCGATCTCGGTTAATACTCCAAAACCCTCTCTGCCCAATTCTTTAACCACATGATCTACTACATCCTGAAAAGAACTGTTTTTAACAAGTTTACTGTGATAATACTCCATGAAAAATCTTAATAAATTATAGTGTTTGATCTAATACCAACTGGTGAATATGTACTTTAATATTTTTGCTTTCCGAAAGCCTGTTTTGAAGAAATTCTGCACTAACCTCAAATGTTAACCCAAGCACACATTTGAGGTGTGACCCTCCTTCAATATGTTCCAGGGAACCTATTCCACTTATTGGCAGATCTGACGTTTTATAGTTAAGGGTTGCCCTAAACTCAAAAGTTTTAGGTGAATGCTTGCCTGTATCTATCTTATCTTCACCTTCACCACTTTTTGTGATGTTCAGCTGCCCCGCCAATATAATTTTAGCATCCTCCATAGAGGAAATGACGCGTCCAGAGAATCTACACCGGAATACAAAGAATTGGCGGGAAGGGTCATTTTAAAACAAGCCTCTTTGTAACCCAGTTCTGCAATAGTTTTTGAGAATGCAGGTTGATTACAGAGTCACCAACTGGAACAATCAGCAACACACGGCCATTAGCTGTATGATATAAATCCTGAGCTTTTGCCATATTTACGCTAAAGAAAATCATACATATAATTGCCAATGTGTAAAGTATATTCCTTGTAAAAGAGTCATTTCCCCTTTATGACCGAAATGTTAAATTGAACAAGGCACTTTTTCAATAACTAAAATGCAGGTATATTGACAGGGTAAGCAGAAAGTTATGGAAAAGCGGTTTAAGAGTTTGTCTTTGTTCGAGTTTCACGAGCGGTTTCCCGATGAGGAAAGCTGTGTGAAGTACCTGGCATCCCTGAAGTGGCAGGATGGCTATCAGTGCAAAAATTGCGGCCACGGCCACTATTGTCAGGGTATTGAAAAGTATGACAGGCAGTGCACCAAATGTAGACGTCTGGAATCCCCGAAGTCCGGGACCCTGTTCCACCGGTGCAAGTTCCCCCTTTTGAAGGCGTTTTACATCGTCTACTACGTGTCTACCAGCAAAAGTGGGATCAGCAGCCCTGAACTTAGCAGGAAGCTGGAACTTAGGCAGAAGACCTGCTGGCTGTTCAAGGTATCCGTCCGAGGAACCCATTAGATTTAGCTAGGAAGTAAATCTGGGAATGTTTATAGTCAGTCGTTGATTCTATAATCTTCCCAGTGGCATGGCAGAAGCTGGTAGAGGTCCTTTTGTTTATGGGACTGGATCCTTTCAAAGACATCCTTGAGCCACTCAAACTCATTGACATTGTTCTTCTTGCAACTTGCCATGAAAGAATACATGCCTGCAGCCATTTCTGCTGCCTGATGCGATCCGGAAAACAGGTACGCCTTTCTTCCGATGGCAAGCGGGCGCACTGCATTTTCTACCAGGTTGTTGTCAATCTCCATCTGACCGTGAAGAGCGTATGCACTCAGCCCCGGCCACCTGGACCTGCTATATTCTATCGCTTTGGCAAAAGGGCTGCCAGGCCTGTTTTTATAATAGTTTTCTTCAAACCATTTCCCCAGACTTTCCAGGACAGGAACGGCATGCTCCTTTCTCTGTATTGTCCGCTGCTCCCAATCCATCTTTTCATCACGCATCCGCTGTTCCAGAGCATATAATTCCTGCATCTGATCCAGAACATAGTCCGCCTGTTGCTGATAGTCCTTCCGGGCTTCCACAAACTTCCGCCTGGCATGTGCCATACAGAAGGTCAACAGGATTTCACTGTGGTCCGCATACAGGGATTCATAGACACTATAGCCATCGGTCTGGATAATCCCCTTAAAATCTGCAAGCATTTCAGCGGGACCGGAACTGTCTCTGCCTTTTCTGTAATCAAAGAGTACCAGCCGGTCTACCGGAGCATGGTAGAGCCACATGTACCCCTTATGGATGCCGTCTTTATGGTCCCTGTCAAGTACCTTGAGCGGTGTTTCATCCACCTGGAGGTATTTTTGGCGGAGCACCATCAGGCGGAGCAGCTTACTGAGCGGTTTAAGCTGTTCCCATCCTCTCATGATCCAGTCAGAGGCACTGGAAGCGGGGATTCTTACACCCATCTTGCTGTACTTGTCCAACTGTCTGTGCAGGGGCATTCCATAAACGTACTTGTCCACAGTTAGCTGGGCGATCACGGATTCTGAAGGGATTCCCTTTTCGATCACGCGGTCGGGCAGGATACCAATAATAATCCCCTCCCCGTTGGCCCTTGCATACTTTGGCCTTACGTAACGCTTTACATAGAAAGAGGAAGGGACGACTTCAAGTACCTCGGTCACTTCCTCGCCGATCTTTACACAGTTTTCGGTGGACTCCAGGGGCTCGATCAAAATGATCTTTCTTTCCAGGCCTTCCGGAAGGCTCATGCGCCCGGTTCCTTTAGCTCTTTTCTTGGGGGCCTGTTTTTGCTGGACTTCCTGTACGGATTCGGAAAGCTCCTCCTGTACCGCCTGGGTGGTGCCCAGTTCAAAAAGACCCATCTGGTTGAGGCCGACGTTGTTTTGCCTTTTATCGCTTTTGAAGCCGAAAATGTATTTCTGAAGCCTGCCCAGCTCGAAACGCAGATCGGCAATGAGGTGCTCATCTTTGCTTATCCGGGCTTGGTTTTGGAGGATGATTTCTTCTTTTTCCAATAGGATCTGCAGGGCTTCCTCGTAGCGTTTTTTGTAGTCTGTCCCTGTGTTTTCCATAGGTTGAAAGTAGGCATAAAAAGCGGGTTTAGAATGCTTTTAAGCCACTTTTTTCAACAAAAAAGCGTCTTTTTTTCACCCTCTTTTTAAAGGGTCATAGCGCTTTCTGTAGCTCACCGATTCCAGCTTTACCCCCTGTAAAAGCAGGGCCAGCTGGCTGCCCGGGATGGCGTTTCCGTTAATCCTGGGGCGCTCAAAAGTACCCCTCTCAAGCTTTTTTATATACATGGCAAAACCGTCCCTGTCCCACTGGACCATCCTGACCTGGTTGCCTCTTTTGCCTATAAAAATGAACACGTCTCCGTTCATGGGATCAAAACCCAGTTCGTTTCTCACCAGGCCAGTAAGCGAGTTGATGCCGAAACGCATGTCGGTGGGTTTGCCGTACAGGAAATACCTGCAGGAATTGGAAATGGAGAGCACAGCCTACCGGATAAGCTCCCTGACAAGGTCTGCACAAACAGGCCCGAACAGATCCAATTTAATTCCGGAAGGATAACTGATACGGGCGACGACATGTCCGGTAGGTGCGGGATCATTGTCAGCAAACTCCAGCTGTCTGAATTCCCCGTCAATGGAGGAAAGGTTTTCCTGTTTGCTGAACCGGGTGGTCCAATAATAAAATGTGGTGCGGACGATACCTTTTTCCCCGGCAAAATCGGCCTTGCTCCTGCCAGAATTCTTCCATTCCAGATAGAGCCTTTTCATTTCCTGTTCATCTTGTCTTTTCATGCGACAAGTTTAACAATAGAACCCGGTTTCTGAAATATGGGGTTTATCGGACGGATACTGTTCAAGCAGAAGGTGATGAGGGCGATGTCAAGCAGTGGAAACCACCCAATGGATGGTAAAGTGGACGTAGACGAGACCTATGTGGGTGGCCAGGACGAAAAGGCTGTGGGACGCAATGAAGGTAAGAAACAGATCATGGTGGTGGCCGTGGAGCGCAAAGGAAAGGGAGTTTCCCGCATCTATGGACGTGTAGTCGATACAGCTGCCCGTAAGCATTTAAAGCGTTTTATGATGGACCATATAGCTCCCGGTGCAGCGGTGAGGACTGACCGTTGGAACGGCTATAGAGGTCTTGAAAGTGAATTTCCCAAGCTAGTAAGGGAGAAATCAGAAAAGAAGGGGAAGAACTTCCCACAGCTCCATAGAACGGTGATGCTGTTCAAAGCCTGGCTGAGGGGCATCCACCATTCTGTGATCCATCTTCAGCCCTATATTGATGAATATACCTATCGCTTCAACAGGCATAAGATGAAGGAGGGAATCTTTGAGAACCTCATGAAAAGAATGGTAGAAAAACCACCATACCCTTACAAAGAATTTTATTTATCATAGGCCTAGTTCAAAAAGTTAATCTCCCTGAAAAAAAGCCTATATCAATTTAATTTAAATAATAGGTTGGAATCGGATCGAAAACGAAGAAATTAGCTACACTACTCATGCCTAGCAACGGCGCAAAAAGTTCTATTTCCAAATAATCATAATTTAAAAGCTATAAAATTTTATGTGATTGAAATGACTGTTTTCTAGATAAAGTAAAATCCTATCATCAAAACTGCCTCAGAAAACTTCAATAGGCTTAATCCGCCACCTCACGAATCTCTCGTTTCCAATTATTCAGCCTATCTCGATTCCATCAACTTTCTATTAATAAATGAGGTACCAGCCATCTATATTTCCAGAAATGTTTTGAAAGTAGTGCATTTTTGAATCGCAGATTCCGAGACCATCTCAGGCCGACTTCACCCTTCTGCTGATCTTATTCAACAGGTCAAGCTTATTATTACTACCAGCCTTTTTGAAAATATTCTGTATGTGCTTGTTGACGGTCCTTTCGGAGATATTCAGCGTATCACCGATTTCTTTGTAGATGTAGCCATCCCTGACCAATTGGCATATTTGAATTTCTCTTTTGGTAAGTCCCAAGCCTTTGCATCGGATGGCGAAAATTTCCTCTTCATTTTTGGTTTGGATCAGGTCCAGCGTTTCCAGATCCTTGCGGTTCTCCTCTATCATGTTCCGGAAAAAAAGAAAGGTGATGATCAGGAATCCGCCGTTGGTAAAGAGCACCT
>JAUHWX010000223.1 GCA_030427285.1 Bacteroidia bacterium | reverse complement strand
ATGACATTGGCATCTCGGCCTTCACTTATATTGGGTACACATTCTAGTATTTGCATTTTGAGCCATTTTGAGGAATGCTAAAGTAGGGAAGCGAAAGGATTTTCGATTTTTTGATTTGCGAATTACTATTTATCCTATCGGAAATTTTGTTCTTGGGTGCCGTGCCTCTGGCACTCTGGTTTTTCTTAATTTACTTTGCTACCAAAATGTCGCTCCGCTGGATCTTATATTTGATTCCGGACGAAGTGAAGCGTAGATCCGGAATCTCAATTATTATTAAGCCTAGTACCTTTCATCGCCAAAGCTTTGTAGCTAAAGTCCCTTAGGAACAATAGCTAGGTAGAAATGTATTAGGACAATGATTTTAGAGTCCTGTAGGGACGGCATCTTAATATGTGATGAACCACGAGCGAGGACGTTCATGGTAGGTTTATTAGAACTACGCGTTTGGAAACGCACGGTAACAAGGGAAAGAACCACACTACCTTTTGCCAATCCTCAAATAAAAAGATACCTTTAATACAGTCTTACAGCTATTTACCCATGGAAATCAAGGCGTACGTAAATCAGGTGATTGCCATGTACCGAAATTCAATTCGGTTGCGCATGATTTATGCCTTGGCGCTGGTGCTTATTGGCCTTGCCGTAATTATCCTCAATACACTTAATGTTCTTTCCCTGCCGGGAGAAATGAAAAACCTGGTGAGTATTTCCGGAACTTTGATTTCATCAATATGTGCCTTGCCCATCAAGGAAGTTGTGGACCGGCTCAACAAAATCAAGTTGATAAAAATCCTGTCGGAAGATGTGGAAAATGCTTCTGCTCAAGACCGCCAGAAGATTGAAGACCTGCTTTGGAGGTTTATTGAAAAGAACGCTTTAGACTAAAATTATGGACGATACCATTCTCAAAAAAATAGAGCAGGAAGAAAAGCGTAGAAAACGTAGAATGTACTGGTATTCGCTGATTCCGATTATCATCACGGCTATTTTGGTAGCGGTTTCGTATGCTGAAGTAAATTCTGCCCAACAAAAAGTAGATGATGCCCAAATGAAGGTAGATACGCTGGAAACTCGTGTTCACACGCTGGGTGAAGAGCTGAAGCAAAAAAGTGATTCCCTGAAAATACTGGAGGAGAGTTTTGAGTTTGCTGTAAACTATAAAGACAAGCGTTTTGAGATGGGCTATGCTGCCGATAAGGAAATGTATTCAGTTTATCCGCGACAAACTGAAATGCTGACCGAAGTGCGTCACCTGATAGAGGAAGATGCCGTAAAATGGAAGCTGGGCGGCAGTTCGCTGCAAGAAGGTTTTGACTCTCCAAGTTTTGCCACCTATCTGATCAACAAATTTTCAAGCACTCAAATACCCAAAGACAAAACCTACCGATTGTATGACTATCTCACCAAAGTGGAGCAGCCTAGGGTGGGGGATTTGGTGATTTATGAAACGGGCTATTCCATGATTTACTTCCGCTCGCGAGGCAAACCTTTTGTAATTGGAATGACGCCCGTTGGCTTGGCTTCCTTGCAATTGGACTTTGGCCCACGAATTATTGGGTATTATCGGGTGGAGTATTGAGTCTTTGAATTATGCGTTTGGAAGGACGCTCGCGCTACATGTGATCGTGGAATAGCTTGGCTGTGGCAGGTATGCTCATTGTAAGTGTAAAACCAATGTGGTCCTTCCTCATATCTAAAGAAACCCTGGATTGCTGTAGATTCCAACTTCTACCTTTCCAGTCATGATTTTTTAACTCTTCGCTTTCTGATTCATTTTCGAATGCCAGTCGGTTATTTAAATCAATGCCCATTTCTACACTCAATTTATTAACTATGGATTTAATTTCATCCAAAAAATAAAAATCTGAATAATTCTGATTCCTTTTGTACGTATAAACAGTAAATGAACCGTCTAGGTGATGAGTGACCTGTATTCGGTTAAAAAAATCACAAATTAAACTTCGCGGCTTGTAGATATCAACCGGGTTAAAATGGCCGTCCTTGGTTCGACTTAACACTAAAGAAGTTTGGATCTCAACTAAAATAGTTTCTAATGTTGATTTTTCACTCTTCTTTTTAATTAGAAGTAAATCATACAATTTGTGATTGAAATCATGAGCTTTACAAACCTTAGTGTTAATGTGAAAATGTTGGTATAATATTTTAGCTTTTTGGTATGTGTTGTCATCTTCGGTTATAAAGTAATCACAATGAGCCCCATAATATGCATGATGCGAGTCTTGCACCAAATTGTTAAAAACTCTATCACGATAATACCCAAAGAAGTCAAGGAGTATGTAATAAATGGTAAAAGTGTCAAATATACTAGGCTGTTGATTTTTATTAAAGGCTTTAATGATTTGATCTGCAAATTCAAAAAAACTCTTTTTAGCGGTAGATTTAAGGAGGTTATTACTTATTTTATTTATGGGATCATTTTCTTGTGTATAATCGAAACCTACCTTCAATTCATCAATGGATATGTTTCTAATAGTTCGATACTTATTCGGATCAGACTGATACGACTGCATTAGTTTCATAAAACCGTTCAACACATCAAGCATATTATCGCCATCGAAGATTTCTTTCAACCATGCGTGTTTGGGTGGCCAAAAATTTTGATCCTCCCGATTTATCGGAGACGGTGTTGACTTGAATTGTTGAATTATTCTTTTCCCTAACTCGCTCAGTTCCGATGTGAGGGTATCCTTAAAGAGATTTTCAAATAGATCAAAACTATTCTTTCTATCCTCAGCTATAAGGTTGAAGTACTTTTCTGCATCAATGCGACTTGAGTATGTTACTTTTTTTATGTAATCATGTATAATGCAGTTACCGTTTGTAAGAGATTGTAGAAACTTAAGATCTTGTGGTAGTTCTGCTTTACCTCTCTCTGATTTCGCACTTTGCTTGAGGTCGGTTAAATGAGCTGCAGTGTAAGGAATCAAGATTTGATCACTGTGCTTTTGAAGATTTTTCTTCAGGGTAGTAATTGAAGTATGCTCATTATCGGCATTTCTGAGGTATGAGTATATATTCCAATCTAAGTAAACCCTTATCACTTGAACGTCTTAAATTCTAATTGAAAGTAACGAGGAAAAATTACAATTCTTTGAAGTTAGCGTGGATAACATAAGTCACAAGTTATTAACTCAAATACCCTTTCACAAAATCCGTCACCAAATAGGCGATACTCTTGGCGAGCATATCTTTCTCCTGCTGAGAGCTTGCGCGGCCGGGTGAGCCTTCACAAATATGGAAATAGGCAGGAGCGCGCAAGCCGGCTGTGGCGCGCACCATGGTTCGTACTTCATTTAGCGGAAAGCCGGAGGGATTGAGGGCGCTCACCGGAAATTTGGTGATCGCATCCAGGTCGAGCTCCAGGCCAAGGGCATCATGTCCGCACCAGTTGAGGATATCCATAAAGATGTGGTTGCGCTCGCTATCAGTTTTGGAAAGCAGCCCCTCAAAGGTTCGGAAGGTAAGCTTGGGGTCTGACTGAAATTTCTCAATAATGCTTTTGCCGTTGTAGCCTTCATGCAGGCCATACACTGCGTATTTGTCCAGATAACCCTCGTGGCGGGCATAACTAAAGCCATTGCCACTGTGACGGCCTTCCATATCGCGAAAGTCGGTGTGCGGATCTATATTCAGCACATTGATGGCTTTGTCCAAAGCTTTGGACGTACCGCTGATATTTCCATAGCTGTTGTTGTGGCCACCACCAATAATGATGGGCACTTTGCCGGCTTTTACAATGGCTTCCACGGTTTCGCTTACATGGGTGTCAATCTTTGCGGTAAGCTCACGCAGCTTTTTCAGATCATCGGCATTGGAAGCGTTCAGATCTTTGGCTTTTGCAAGTAGATCTTCAAAACCAAGGTGTCCCAAAACGGCTATTTCACTGCCATGTAAAAAGGCGTTACTCTGTACATTCAGCAGGGCTTTGATGGCAATATCCCAGCAATCGGTGGCTCCGCCAATGCCCAGGTTGGCGCGTATGCCGATGTCTTCCTTTATGCCCAATACCACAAAGCGGGCGGTGCTTTGGGACAAATCATCCAGCGAAGAAACTAGCTGAACGGTTTCGCCAAGCTTGGTTTCGCCCGCACGGGTGCCGGTATTGGCTTGTAATTGCTCTTCGGTGAAAAGCGATAGTTGACTACTCATAGATTTTACCGTTTATCAGTACGTGTTCGATGTGATTGTGGCCAAAGTTGTACGGCAGGAATGAAGGGGAGGAGAGAGGCTTGGTGATAATGAGGTTGGCACGCTTGCCTTTCTCAATACTTCCCAATTCGTCACTCAACTCTATGGCTGCGGCACCGTTTAGGGTGGCTGCCGAAATAGCTTCTTCTGGTGTCATTTTCATCTTGAAAGTAGCGAGTGAAACTACGAGGTTCATATTGCCACTTGGTGACGATCCCGGGTTGTAATCTGTAGCCAATGCAATGATGGCATTTTTGTCGATCAGTTCACGTGCCGGACCGTAGGGAATTTCCAAAAACAGGGAGCATCCCGGAAGCAAAGTTCCGATGGTGTCAGACGCTGCCAAAATCGCTACATCTTCGTCCGTCATCACCTCCAAATGATCTACTGACACCGCGTCATGCTTGGTGCTTATTTCAATAGCTCCCAATGAGTTAAACTGATTAACATGAAGTTTTGATTTTAACCCTTTTTCTTTTCCTGCCACAATGATGTCTTCCATCTCTTCGGTAGAAAAATAGCCCTTTTCGCAGAACACATCCACGTAATCTGCCAGCTTTTCTTCGGTAATTTTTGGAAGCATTTCTTCTACAATCTGCTTCACATATCCGGCATGATTGTCCTTAAATTTTTCTGGAAAAGCATGCGCTCCAAGGAAGCTTGTTTTGATCGGAATCGGGAAGTTTTCGGCCAGCTTTCGGGCTACTCGCAGAATCTTCGTTTCGCTCTCGGTGGTC
>JAUHWX010000222.1 GCA_030427285.1 Bacteroidia bacterium | reverse complement strand
AGCGAATGTGATGAAGTTTGCGAAACCTATTTAAACGAAAAAAAAGGAAAAGGGAAAATGCTTCTTCCGGCAGGCTTCGACCAAGGAATTTCAGGTTTAATATTTTCACCATCCAATAGCCACTTCGTGACTTACGGCTCTTATGATGGGCCCGATTACAGCAGTTTTTATCACTACCGCGCAGAAATAACGGCTTACTCAATATCCGATGGCATCGGGCTATCTACCATTGGTGAGCCCACAAGGTTCCATTTATATGACTGGTCTATCGAAGATTTATTTTGGATAGACGATAAGACCATTGCCCTAAAAACTTACAGTGGCTCTCGCAACACCACCAGTATGGAGGGTGGTTATACCTATTTTAAATTACGGTTGATGTAAGGAATTTGAGTTTTTTAGTGCCGCACTGGCTTTCTCTCCTTCCATGTTCCTGATTTGAAATAAGCAAATGCCACTATTGCCGCCAACAAGTTTGAAGCTGGAAACGCCCACCAAATACCTTCATAACTCAAAGTTGTTTTTTCAGAAAGCATCCACGCCACCGGGAAACGAACTATCCACAAACTGAATATGGAAATGAGCATTGAAACTGCAGTCATGCCTACACCGTTAAAAGCTCCATTGAGAACTTGCTGAACTCCTAAAAGGCCAAAGCTTGGCGCCATTATTTTTATAAAAAGTGCTCCATCACGTATCACTTGCTCATCGCCCGGCACGAAAAAGGTAATGATAGCTTCTGCAAAAAAGAAAAAAACCAGACCAATGCCGGTAAGCCCAACTAAGGCAATCATAGCGCTAAGGTTCGCTACTTTTTCTGTACGCACAATTTTACCGGCACCAAAATTTTGGCCCACCAAACTAGTGGTAGCCATAGCAAAGCCCAGAGCCGGTACAATTACCAAACTCAATATACGGGCGCCTACACCATAAGCCGCCACTATTTCGCTACCGAAGCCCGTTACCAGCATTACCATCACCGTCATACCAGCAGCTCGGCTCGATTGATCCAAACTGGAAGGAATACCAAGCTGAAACAGTTTTTTTATCCACTTAAAATCGGGCCTCATTTGACTGAACTTAATGCGAATGCCATATGAGCCTCTAAACAAAATCCATAGCCCCGCAACTGCCGAAAGCCCTTGGGTAATAATGCTTGCCACGGCAGCTCCCGCAACACCTTGTCCTTCTATTGGGCCATAGCCAAAAATGAAAAGTGGGTCTAAAACCAGATTGAGAAGCACCGTTGCCAGTACGATGTACATGGGCATAAATACTTCGCCAATGCCACGCATGAGTGACTGAAAAACGAAGAACATAAACAGGAAGATGAACCCCCAGGATGAAACCTGAAAATAGTCTACGGAATCTTGAAACACCTCTGGGCCAGCACCCACAAACTTCATAAGTGGGCTGGCCGAAAAGTAACCTACAAAAGCCAGCAAGATGGAAATAAGAAAAATGACCATCACCGTTTGCGATGAACTGTAATTTACCTTTTTCTGATTATTAGCTCCTTTATGCTGCGCTACAATCACGGTTCCCGCCAATGTAAGGCCACCGCCCAAAGAAAGCACCAAGAATAAAATGGGAAAGCTCAAACTCACACTGGCCACCGCATTTGCACCTAAGCGGCCAAGCCAAAATGTATCTATAAGCTGATACATGGTTTGTAGCACATTGGCCATAATAATGGGCCAAGCCAAGGAAACCAAGGATTTGAAAATACTGCCTGTAGTTAGGTCTTTCTCTTTTTTCATGAAGGCGCAAAAGTACACAGTGTGAGTAGATTAAATCTAAGCTCATAGAACAATGTGATCATCTAAGTTCTTTAGCTATTAGATCATACGAACCGCTCACGGTTTCTAAAAAAAATAAAAATATGGATTGGATATACTCGCCCACAGACCCTTTGCTAGAAACCATCGCTGGCGCTTTTATCGCCTTTGTACTGATAATCCTGCTTACTCGCATAATTGGCTTAAGGTCTTTCGCAAAATTTACTGTGTACGATTTTGCCGTGACGATAGCCGTAGGTAGTATCATTTCTTCGGTACTAACATCCTCCACCTCTATAGCCCAGGGATTTATTGCCATAGGCGCGCTTTTGGGGTTGACCTACCTTTTTTCTGCTCTTCAAAAAAAGTCTGAAACATTTGACGATGTAATTTCCAATACACCGCTTCTTTTAATGGATGGCCCCAAAATGCTGCATGATAATTTGAAGTCTGCGAAAATTCAGGAGGCGCAAGTAATTGCCAAACTGCGTGAAGCTAATGTTCTCAACTATGATCAGATAGTAGCTGTAGTTTTGGAATCAACAGGGGATATTTCTGTTTTACATCGTCCGTCTTCCAAGGATGATGATTTTGAGGAAAGGCTGCTGCAAGGAGTTGTTAAAAGGAAGTAATCCTATATCTACATTTCCCCGTATTACGCCTCCTCGCAAGTTTCAATAAGCTATTAAAATGATGTGTCGAATATTGGGTTATAATCAGTAGGTAGGGGAAGTCTTACAAGGGGTTTGAAAATACTGCCTGTGCTGAGGTTTTCTTGTTTTTTTCATAAGGGCAAAAGTAAGGTGTGTGAGCGCACCTTATCTATTATAGAACTTATCAAATATAAACCCTCCTACCTGCCATGTTTTGAAGAAATCAATTTAGTCTCACATTAATTTATTGCGGTTTTTTCTTCCATCCCTGGTACGAATTTTCCCCTTTGGATGATTATTCCCGAAAACTTCACTTATTTTGAAGTATGACTGACGCAACAAAAAAGAAAATTGAGCACATCCTAGAAAGTTGTGTTTCCAGGGCTATTTTACGAACTAAGGCCAATAAAACATACCGCCCCTTTCATCAAGCGCTCCTTACTAAAACGTTGGTCAATGCCTCTTCATTTGAACGTTCATTTTCCACCTCCTTTGGTCAAGGGCCTGTGGAGGAAATTTCTCAACTGATTGCAGCGGATGCAGGCTTTGAAACCAAACGACAGAAAGAAACCCAAGTCAATATATTTAAAGGTGCGATTGACGAAATTGAAAGAATTTGCAGTAGCCTGAGAAGCGGAGAAAGAAAGCCAAATTGGGAACAAGAGATTAAAAAGATTACTGCCTATCAAAAAGGTGATACCGAAGTTAGACGGGTGATTTCTGATTTATGGCTCAAAAAGGACGGGGTTGAAACATACATTTCCATTAAAACGGTTAAGCCCAATTTGGATCAAACCGAAATTGCAAAAAAAGATTTGCTTCTTTTAAAAGCTCACAATCCTGAATATCACACATTCTTTGGATTGTTTTACAACCCAGGAGGGCCAGAACGGAAGGATTACAATTGGACTATGCCATCGAAAATATTTGATATGAAAAACGATCCTTCTGTCTTAATTGGCCAAGACTACTGGAATACTCTAGGTGACGACAAAAACACTTATTTTGAACTTCTTAAAATTTTTGCTCTCGTGGGTATTAGAACCCGAGATGAAATCACCAAGTTATCCTAGCCTATTTCAAAATTTTCTCTCCAAGAAACCTCATCGGTTGATTTATACCTTGAGTATTTAAAATCATCCAAAGGTACTATTTTCTCATCGTTCAGGCATTTCATAAGCAATTTGCCGACTGCATAACCCAAACCGGTTGGCACCGCATTTCCTACCTGTTTGTATCTATCAAGTAAGCTTCCTTGGAGTTCCCAATCATCTGGAAATTCCTGTATTTTCTTGTACTCCTGAATACTCAGAGGTCTATTTTCTACTGGATGGCATAAATCGGTTGCTGGCATAGCGGGATGAGTAACCAATGTAGGACTAGGCTTATTCCAGCTCAGTCTTCTCAAAAAGCCTGTTTTACCTCCTCCCGAAAAGTAAGAAGCTCCCATCGCTTCTTTTTGCAAATGATCAGGTAAATTTCTCCAATTTTGGCCCTCGCCCAACAGGCGGTAGAATTTTAGTCTTTTTTCTGGAAAGTTCAGATGTTCATGGAGTTCTGGATCAAGTCCCTTTGTGGCTTGCGCAAAAGTCTTCCACCTCCTCAACCCATACTCTCCCTGCTCTGAATGTGTTGGCTCTAAATAAGGAAGTTTCTCTGTGTCTCTGGAGCAAATGATTACAACGCGTTCACGCTTTTGAGGGGTTCCAAAATTCGCAGAATTATATAAATTGAAGCTAACACTATACCCAGCCTCTTCAAGTTTCCAAATAATATGGTTCAATGCTCCTCCTGGTAGTTCATCAGTCGTCAATGGAGGATATTCCTTCCCTCTTTCATTATGAGGCCTGTGCTTTAAAGGAGCAGATAACAAGCCTCTGACATTCTCTATCACAGCAAACTTTGGGTTCAGGTCAATTATCATTTCTACGAACGTCAAGAAAACATTTCCTCGTTCGTCTTCAAATGCTTTCCTTTTTCCTGCGGTACTAAAAGCCTGACAAGGCGGACCCCCAACCACTAAGTCAATCTCATCATCTGGATTGAGTCCTGAAATAAACCTTACCTGCTTTGCAGTGTATTCTCTAATATCTCCTACCAGCGAAATGTTTGGTTTATTTCTTAGTATTGTCTTCCTACAAGCTTTGTCAATTTCACTGGCAAAGATGGTTTGAAAGCCCGCTTCTTCAAGGCCTATATCCATACCCATAGCTCCACTAAAGAAACTTAATGCAACTGGTTTGGAAGAGTCTCTTTCGTTAAATCCATAAATGGCTTGATCCTCTGCTACACCACAATGTGTTGAGCTAATAACTTTTTCTACTGACTTCTCTTCAATAATCCAAGTACTACCTATTTTCTCCGCTTTTAACTTTTCAGCTCGGCATAAGTTTCTTACTTGTTGCGGTGTTAAGTTAAGTTTTATAGCAGCTTCAGTTACACTAAGCATTTGGTACTTGATTTTTTTTCTAGTTAGAAATTTAAAGAGGTACCAAATATACGGAAAGACTATTCCTTTGTGC
>JAUHWX010000221.1 GCA_030427285.1 Bacteroidia bacterium | reverse complement strand
CAGGGCCGGGTGTTCCTTATATGCAGTGGCGAAGTATTTTAAAATACAAACCTACCGTGCTCATTGCAGTACCTTCTTTTATTCCCTATTTGCTGGATTATGCAGAGAAGAATGGCATCGATGCAAATACTACTTCTGTAAAAAAAATAGTAGCTATTGGCGAAGCCCTCACCAATGCCGATTTGGAAAATGGTGCTTTGATGAATCGTATTAAAGACCGCTGGAATGTAGAACTTATTTCTACGTATGCATCCACAGAAATGGCCACAGCCTTCACCGCTTGCACAGAAAATTCAGGTTTGCATGTACAGCCGGAGCTTATTATTGTAGAGGTAATTGGCGAGGACGGAAAGCAGGTGAAAAATGGCGAAATAGGGGAGGTAGTGGTTACTCCGCTCCGTGTTGAAGGAACTCCACTTTTACGTTATCGTACTGGTGACATTTGTAAATATTATGATACCACTTGTAGCTGTGGGAGATCTACTCCGCGATTAGGTCCAGTCCTTGGGCGAAAGCAGCAAATGATAAAGGTGAAAGGCACCACAATTTATCCCAACATGATTGTGGAGGCGCTGAATGCCATCGAAGAGTTGAAGCAATACATTATTGAAATTAGCACTAACGAGTGGGGAGGGGATGAACTGAGCATTCGTTGCGAAGCCTCGAGCAATGAAGTTCCCCGATTAATTACCGAACGTTTGCGTTCTGGACTTCGGGTTACCCCAAATATTATAGTAGAAGATGCTAAGGTTTTGCGTGAATTACGCTTTTCTGAAAATCACCGAAAGCCAATATTGGTGAGGGATTTGAGGGGGTAGGTTAAAAGTGCCTTGGTAAATCTCTTGTGTGGTGTAATATTCTAA
Organism: Bacteroidia bacterium; assembly: GCA_030427285.1. Taxonomy (GTDB): domain Bacteria; phylum Bacteroidota; class Bacteroidia; order Flavobacteriales; family Schleiferiaceae; genus Owenweeksia. Next base: position 4,095 of record JAUHWX010000221.1, on the reverse strand, counting down.
CTATATAAACCCTGTCTGGAAGTACCGTATAAAAAATGATATGACTGTCCTTGTTTGTGCTTTGAAGCCCTTCTCTTAAATCGTTACGTTTCCTCCCCAAAACGGGATTAGCGCAGAGAGAATTGAAGAGGCCATGGAGTTCATTAATGTATTTTTGAGTTTGCCTAAAGCCAAACTGCTCAAGTGAATAATCAATAATATTTTCAAGGTCTAAATCTGCTTCTTTTGACAGTTGATAAAACATGGTACCCAATATTATTTCTTATTGTACTCGGCAGTTTTATCTTTTAATATTTGAAGCACATCTCTTGTGCTAGGTGGCCCATCCCATCCTTTGGCAATTTCTGCTCTTAAATCTTCTATTACCTTATCGCGATAGATTTGATGAAGCCGAAGAGCATCCCTTACAAGCTCGCTTGCATTCTGATAATCACCTCCATCTATTTGAGCTTGGATATAATCTTTTTGTTTTTCAGTGATACTTACATTCATGTTAAAAGAGTTTATATCAAAGATACAGAATGTTTATATGTGTCAAATATGGACAATCAAAGAAATCTAGGCTTTCCTTGCCCTTCTTATCTTTATCACCGCCCAACTCACAAGCGTAGCCAGCGCCCCAGCAGAAATCGCAAGTGCAATAGCTCCCCAAATGTAGATTACCATGTTGGTGTGAATAGCTTCCAAAGTTATTTCTGATAGCTCCGGGAGGGGCACTTCAGGTTTACCCAAAATAAGTTCGCCCATTTTGTAGCTTCCATATATTATAAAAGGGATAAATGGAGGGATGCTAATATTAGCAGCAGCTATAAAAAGTACTTTGTTGAGTTTGGTGAAAATGGCAAAAGGGATACCCACCAAAAGTTGAAAACCCCAGATTGGAATGATGCCAAAGAAAACACCAAAGCCGATAGCCAGTGACTTTTTCAAAGCATTCTCATCCGAGCGTTTAACCTCGTTTACGATAAGCTCCAAGATGTTTTTTTTGAGTAGCCTTTTTGGCAAATACCACAAAAAAGTAAGTATCACCAAATAAGTGTTGAGAATGCTGATACGCGTAAAATCCTTGAATGGGCGGAAGTGGGAAACACGCTCGTTGGGATCATATTTCACACGAATGGGAACGCTATGAACAGGAATTCCTTTCCAAGCTAGTTTTACAATAGCTTCAATTTCCAGTTCAAATTTGGTGGTAAAAAGCTTAATCTTTTTGAGGCCTTCCGCAGGGTAGCAGCGAAATCCGGTTTGCGTGTCAGGTAGTCGAATCCCTGTTTCTACATAGTACCAAAAGTTGGAAAACTTATTGCCAAAAGAGCTTTTGCCAGGAGCTCCACCTTCTTTCATACCACGGGCTCCCATTATCAGGGAGTTGGGGTAGGTGATTGCTTTGTCAACAAAAAGATGAATGTCTTCAGGGTAGTGCTGCCCATCAGAATCTATGGTGAGTGCATAGTTGTAATTATGCTCTACCGTGTATTTGAATCCTGCGCGAAGTGCTACGCCCTTGCCTTTATTCTTTTCAAAAGAAATAAGCTCAATTCTACCTTCATAGGATTTTAGAACCTCCGCAGTATTATCTGTAGAGCCATCATTGATTACCAAAAGTTTTGGGGCTACGGCCAAAATACCATCAATGGTGCGCGCCAAGGTTTTGGCATTGTTGTACGTGGGCATTACCACCAACATGCCTAGCTCGGTCATTTTATCGGCCGTAGTTTGCCCTTCTCTTTCAGCTAAGTGTTCCAATTATTTTGAAGTAACTCGTTTCGGCATCTTTGGCCACACACTTTATTTTACAGCTGTTTTCTTCAGGTTGAAGCACCAAATCCAAGGTTAGCTGATTGGTTTTATTTGGGTCAACCATAGCCAGAAATTTTATCTGTGAAGCTTCTCTAAGAATCCAGCTTTTGCCTAAAATGTCGTTACTGATTTCCTTTACCATTTGAGTCAAAACAACTCCTGGAGCGATAGGCTGATCAGGAAAGTGACCTGCATACACAGCGCTATTTGGGTTTAGGTGAACCGTAACTTCGTATTGGTTTTCCGCAACAGTGTTGGTAGAAATAAGCTCGTAAAAATCTTGTATCAACATAGTGTTTAGTCTAAGGGAGTAAGCTCCAGCAACAGGGCAAAATTATAATGTTTTAGTTGAATGGATTTCAATTGCGCATCATCATTCTCATAATCAAAAAGAAGACTTCGCCTTAGTTTACCCAGCCAATTTTTGTCATCCACCTGTTGTAATTTAGCGTTTTCAAAAGTGAGATAATATTTATGGCCACTTACTTTTTTGATGCTATCCTGCTTCCATTTTCCTTTTTGTAAGGTTTGCAAAAACAGAAGCTCAAAATCACTTTTCAGGGCATTTAATATGAATCGATTATCAAGTTTATCCATCACATAATGCTCGGTGCAAACTCCATCTTTCCACTCTAAATCTAGCAAGGTGCTTCCCATGGTGGTATTCACTGAGGCCCTGAAATTACAGGCGTCAGTGTATTGAACAGCTAAATAAGCTTGCATTACCATGTCTTTGTATTGCATCTTACTGGCAAAAACATAGGATGAATCCGAATGGAAAGGAGAGGGAATAGACTGCGCCTGCAGGAGAGAAGCAACAAAGAAAAAGCTAAGAAGGAGGATGTTTTTACAGCGCATCAAAAATTCCTTTAGGTAACTCCTGATTCACCTTGGGCTTTGTGAACTCAATGGTGGTCAAATCTCCGGAACCATCCATCAATACCAAGTGGCTAAAGCATTTTTCCTTTATATCAATAAAAATATTCACCTCTTTCATAAAGCCTTGAAGGTCCTTTTTTATCGGTTTCAGTTTTACCTGATAGGTATTTTTATTTTCAAAATAGCTGGCTTCATAATCGGGATTTTCCAAAATATCACCACTTATGCAGCCAAGGATAACCTCTTTTACAGTTTTAAAAATTTCATTCACCGCAGAAGAGTAACTCTTCACTTTTCCGTCTTCCTTTATCCGAACTTGTTCTCCATTGATGAGCATCACGTATTGAATGGGTTCAAGGTATTCCCAGCGTAAGCGGTCATTTTTTTGGTAATAAAACTCACCGGTAGAAATCAGCGGCTTGTTCATAAAGCTCAATTCTTTGCTTTGTTTAAAAGGACTAGCAAAGGTTTGGATACTTTGATTTACCGCAACAAATGCTGCTTTTACAGCCTCAGGGTTTTTAGCAGGTTTCAATTCCTGAGCAAAGCCGGCAATAGCGAAAAGCGAAAAAAGTATGGTGAATATTTTAGGCATGTGAGAGTATTTCTATTTTGTCAGCTAGAGAGACAATTTTAATGCCATGGCTTTGGCAATATTCCAAAGTCTTTTCCAGCACTTCCACTGTATGCTCCTGCGTATCATGAAACAGGATGATCGAGCTGTTCTTCAATTTGGGCTTTATCCTTCGCCAAAGCTTTTCAGGATTTTTGATGGCGGTATCCAGACTTCTCAAATCCCAACCAATAATTTTTAGAGGAAGCGTTCTAAGCACTTTGCCAATTCTAGGGTTGGTGACTCCAAAAGGCGGGCGGAAAAAATGTATTGGTTTCCCCGAAAGGGATTCGAGGTTTTTTGTGGCTTCACCAACTTCAAAACGAACTTCTTCACTGCGCATCCAACCCCATTTATTGCTATGGTTTTGGGTGTGGTTTCCCACAATGTGCCCTTCAGAAATTATTTTATTCAGGATGTCAGGGTGCTGCTGAGCTTGCTTACCAATGCAAAAGAAAGTTGCTGGCGCTTGATGTTTTTTTAGTACTTCGAGAATAGCCAAGGTGTTTGGATTCGGGCCATCATCAAAAGTTAAGATGAGCTCATTTGGCTCTTTAAGCTTTGAGAAAGTAGGTGTGAAAAAGTTGGACTGAAGTGTGGCCGAACCGTAGCTTATAATAGAAATGGCGAGTATTACCAGGGCCACTATCCAGAACCATGAAATAGCACCTTGCCATCCAAGAAATGCAATGGCAAGCGTAAGGATTACAAACAGTATTTTAAAGGAATTATAGGTCAAATCGTTCTAAACCAATGGCTCCATAGTTGTTGCCAAATTTATTTAAAACAAGCACGCGACTAAC
>JAUHWX010000220.1 GCA_030427285.1 Bacteroidia bacterium | reverse complement strand
AAGCAACTCGGCTGCCAACGGTGACTTGCTAAAGGGATTGATTGAAAATCCTGAAAAAGAACCTGAGGCTTTGGCCAAGGAGCTAAACCTTATACAGGAGAGTGACAGTGATGCTTTGCTTGAATTAGTAAGAGAAGCTTTGGCAAAGTATCCTGCCAAGGTAGAAGAATATAAAGCCGGTAAAAAAGGCTTGATGGGCTTATTTATGGGAGAAGTGATGAAACTATCTCAAGGTAAGGCCGACCCCAAAGTGACCAGTAAATTAGTACAACAAGAATTAGAAAAGTAAAACCCCAAAAACTCGATATGAGAATACTTAAAATGATGGCTTTAGCAGCCACCGCCTATTTTACCTTTACAGCTTGCGAAAGCAATTCAGGAACTTCTATTGAAGGAAAGCTTAAAGGTGACGGATTTAGTGAAGCAATCCTATTCAACATTACACCACAAAGCATTGATCCCTTTGATACAATTGCTGTGGTGGATAATAAATTTAAAGGAGAAATAACTTTAGATACCGCTGACTTCATATTAGTTCAACTTTCAGAAAGGTTTAGAGTGCCACTTTTTGTGCAGCCAGGTGAACATGTTGTAATTGAGGTAGACAACCTTGAGGATATGAGCTATAACATATACGACAGCCCTGAATCGGAGCGTATTGAAGAAATCAATGAAATTCTTTTGAAAGCTAACAAAGAAGTGCAAGCTTTGAACGACAAAGGGCAAGCAGCTATGGCTGATACTGCCAGTTTTGAATTAATGAAGCCGAAGCTGGACAGTACCTTCCAGCAAATTGTAGATGATGCCACTAATGCTTACACCGACATGATTGATGAAAACCCTGGTAGTATTGCCAATATTTTTATTTTTTCTCAATCAATTGGACAAACACCTTTAGTAACACCTCAAAAGCATTTAGAATATTTTGAAAAAGTTAGTGAAGGCCTACAGGCTAACTATCCTAACTCGATTCATACCAAAAACTTTCAAGAGCGTATGGTGGAAACTCGTAAGGCCGTAGCTATGCAAAAGGAAATGGAGGCCACCAAAAGTAAATTGACTCCGGGAAATCCAGTTCCAGAAATTGCCCTTGAAAACCAGGAAGGAGAAGTGATGAAGCTTTCTGACCTGAGAGGAAAGGTAGTGTTAGTAGACTTTTGGGCTGCCTGGTGCCGCCCATGCCGTGCAGAGAATCCAAACCTTGTGCGCATGTACAATGCCTACAAAGACAAAGGCTTTGATATTTATAGCGTTTCATTGGATGGATTGCCAAATCAACAAGATCCAAAAACCGACTGGACCACCGCTATTACGCAAGATCAATTGACCTGGAACAATCATGTAAGCGATCTTAAAGGATGGGGTACTTCTGTAATCAAAGATTTTGGTTTCCAGGGAATACCTTACACCGTATTGGTAGACCGTGAAGGAAAAATCATAGCTACTGAACTTAGAGGCCCAGCGCTAGAAGCTAAGCTGAAAGAAGTGCTGTAGGAATTACAACCTCGTTATAAAATTGAGAAGGCCTTCCGGAAACGGAGGGTCTTTTTAGTTTTTAAGACCTACTTCACGGGCATAATACTCAACTTTCACTCTACGGTATTCCCTGAAACACTTTATCAAAAAAATAGGAATAAGAGCTAAAAAGAATTTTCGCTCGATCAAACCTAAAATAATTGGGAAACCGTAATAGATTAAAGTGTGGGATAAAAAAGCAGTAAAAGCTAATCGTACTGAAAACAACATTCGCCTAGCTGGGTTCGAATCTTCATATCCTATTCGATATACTAAAAAGTCTAAACCAAGGCTGCGTAAAACAACTATAGTAAAGCTTGATTTAATGAAATATGCTTCACTAAAAACCAACTCAAGGTCAGCTGCATGAATCAACTCTTCAACCTTCACCCCAACCCTACTCAACAATCGACCTCCCCTATAATTAGATTTAGGATATTTGAGTTTTAAATCATAGTGCTTTCTCCAGTGCTCAGATCCCAAAACAATAAAGGCCTGTAGTGCGTCTGCGACTGAAACTCGTTTGCGCAATTTATCCCTTACTACTTTTTCTAACAATAGCATGAGCTTCATACTTGAAGCGTTCTTGTTGAGATTAAATATTTGATAATAATCTTTCAAGCTCTACCCCATCTTCACAATCAAATCAGCCAGCCTGTGGCTGTATCCCATTTCATTATCATACCAGCCTACTACTTTTACCATGTTACCAAGTACGGATGTTAATCCTTCGTCAAACCATACAGAATAAGGGCTTCCGATTACATCACGGGAAACGATGGGGTCAGAAGTATAGCCGAGATAACCTTTAAATGGGCCTTCTTCCGAAGCTTTTTTGAAAGCGGCATTAATTTCTTCTACGGTGGTGTTTTTCTTTACCGTAATGGTAATGTCTGTAAGGCTACCATCCGGCACGGGAACTCTAATTCCTGCACCACCAATGCGGCCTTCCAGTTCTGGAAAAATACGGGTGATTGCTTTTGCTGCACCAGTGCTGGTAGGTACTATACTTTCGGCTGCTGCTCGGCCTCTACGAAAATCTTTATGCGGACCATCCTGCAACTGTTGGTCTGTAGTGTAACTATGTACTGTGGTAATATATGCATGGTCTACTCCGCACACTTCATCCACTATTTTTAATAAAGGTGCTACCGAGTTTGTAGTACAAGATGCGTTAGAAACAATGGTATCATCTGAACTCAGTTCACCATCATTTGCACCCAACACAATGGTTTTGGTATCATCTGTTGCCGGAGCAGAAATAATTACTTTCTTCGCCCCTGCTTTAATGTGAGCTATGGCTAATGCCGTGGTTTTAAATCTTCCAGTGGCTTCTATTACAAGGTCTACCCCTACTGAGGCCCAGGGAATATTGGCAGGTTCTTTTTCATGAAAAACAAAAATCTCCCTATCGGCAATTATGAGCTTGCCTCCCTGCTCATTTACCTCATCAGGAAAATGCCCATGCACGGTATCGTACTTTAGCAAATGTGCCAGGTTTTTGGCTTCAGCCAGATCATTTATGGCCACCAATTCTATGTTTGGATACTTGCGAATAACCCTTGTGAGCGAGCGTCCTATTCGGCCAAAGCCATTGATTCCTATTCTTAGCGTTTTCATATGGCTAAATTATAAAGCTTGATAGATTATAATCATTAGTTCAACCTATAATCACATTGACATTTCCCCTTTGGCGTAAGCCTAACATTTCGACTTCGCTCAATGTGGCAAATCAATTAGACTTCGTACAATGTGGCTAAAACAATTCGACCGAGCCTGTATTGAGCTCGGTCGAAATGCTCAACGCGACTAACCATCAAGGATTGTCACTTCGAGCGGAGTCGATGATTAAGTCCAAATTATTGGGTAGCTACTAACCTTCAATTTGTGCAGCTTCCACTTCTTCTTCAAATTCCTGAAGATAGCGTTCAGCTTCCAAGGCTCCCATACATCCCGAACCGGCAGCAGTTACTGCCTGACGGTAAATTCTATCTTGAGCATCGCCAGTGGCAAATACTCCCGGCAAATTGGTGGTAGCTGTTCCCGGCTTGGTAATCAAGTACCCGGTGCTATCCATATCCAACTGCCCTTTGAAAATATCAGTGTTTGGCTTGTGACCAATAGCAACGAAGAAACCTTCGGCAGGAATAGTTTGCTCGTCTCCGGTAACATTGTTCTTCACTTTTACACCCGTAACAGTTTTTTCACCAATCACCTCTACGGTTTCCGTATTGAAAAGTACTTCAATGTTAGGCGTTTTCATCACACGCTCTTCCATAATTTTGGAAGCTTTCCAGTGATCTTTGCGGATAAGCACAGTCACTTTTGGGCAAAGCTTAGCAAGGTAAGTAGCCTCTTCAGCGGCAGAATCTCCACCACCTACAACTACTACATTTAGTCCTTTAAAGAAGAAGCCATCGCAAATAGCACAAGCGGAAACGCCATGTCCCATAAAGGCTTTCTCAGACTCTAAACCAAGATATTGAGCAGAAGCACCAGTAGCAATAATTACAGTTCTGGCCATAATGGTGGTAGTCTCATCAATGGTAAGTTTGTGATATTCACCAGGAATTTCACTCAACTCGGTTTTGGTAACCATACCAAAGCGAACATCCGTTCCAAAACGCTCTGCTTGCTTCTTTAGATCTTCCATCATTTCCGGGCCCATAATTCCATCTGGGTATCCCGGAAAATTTTCTACATCAGTAGTGGTGGTAAGTTGTCCACCAGGTTCGAGGCCAGTATATACTACAGGTTTAAGATTTGCTCTTGCAGCATAAATAGCTGCGGTATATCCCGCAGGTCCAGTACCGATAATTACGCACTTATGTTTTTCCATCTTTTCTTCAATTTGCAACAAAAGTAAGGTAATCTATAAATTTATGGGTCTTCTATAAGACAAGAAAATGATGGCATAAATGGTCGGTATCGTTTCAAGAATATTTTTACATTTGCCGCCCTTTACGGGATGTAGCTAACCGAATAAAGCTGCGCTTTTCGGGGCAGGCACTTCGCCTCATCCCGAAGAAAAAATATCGGGATGTAGCTCAGTTGGTAGAGTGCACGTCTGGGGGGCGTGAGGCCGCAGGTTCAAGTCCTGTCATCCCGACAAACCCACTTTCAAATGAGGGCAAAAACCTGTAAATCGTATGATTTACAGGTTTTTATGTTTTTACACATTTCAATATAAATCAATCTAAACCACCTTATCTGTGAACTATTGGGTGAACTGGTTTTTACCCTACCTTAGTAATAATAGACTGATATACTGACGTCTACATTTTTACGAGTCTGATCCAGGTTACTTTTTTGGGTGAATTGCTGCTGCCTATAATAAGGAGCAGACATGCGTAGAGCTATTTCTTCATTAAAAATTGCCTTCATTGCCAGGCACAACAAACTGGTAAATGGAACCATACCTATTTACGTTCGCATCAAGGGGCTAGGAAA
>JAUHWX010000219.1 GCA_030427285.1 Bacteroidia bacterium | reverse complement strand
AGTGCAATATCTGAAGCCAAACCTGCACCACTGTAATAGAAAATCATGTACAGCATAACGATACCCAAAGCTACCACGAAAGACCAAAGTCCTGCGCTAATTGCTTCCTGACCTAAAGATGGCCCAACAATATCTGCTTGAATAATTTTTGCAGCAACAGGTAGTTTACCGGCTTTTAGCTTGTTGGCTAAATCCTGTGCTTCTTGTACTGTAAAGTTTCCTGTAATTTGAGTATTTCCCGTTGGAATCTCTCCTTGTACGGTAGGGAAAGAATAAACATAATTATCCAAAACTACCGCTACACTTTTCTTAGGCTCTTGTGCCGCTGCTTCTTTGGTGATTTTTGCCCACTCACGAGCCCCTACGGCATTCATAGTCATACTTACCACAGCCGAGTTTCCTTGATCAAAATCCTGACGAGCATCGGTTACCACGTCTCCCGCCAAAGCAGGGGTTCCCTCACGATTACCTCTTGCGGCAAGCAAGTAAAGGTAGTTACCATCGGTAGGCTTGGCTGTGTAAAAGAATCTGGTGTAGCGCTGCTCTCCTGTCAATAAGTTTCTAATCTTAGGATCACGCAAATATGAATTTACTTTGGCCGTATCCTTTACAGCAACAAATCCGATAATCGGACCTGGCTGAAAACGGTTTTGCTCATCCAGGTTTGGAGCAAATACACGAAGAAATGGGCTATACGATTGTCCAGCGATTGCGCTATCATTTTCAGCCAAACCATCTTCGCTATTTACACTATCTCCCTCAGCAACTACATTACTACTATCGTCTATAGATTGAATTTCGTCAAGAATATCATTTGAAGTCGTTTCAGTATCGGTACTATCAGAACCTTTCACTTGTACGGTACCTACCTTTTCAATAACAGCATTGATAAAAGGAGCCATTTCGTAAGTATCGTATAGGTTCCAAAACTCAAGTTCGGCAGTAGACTGAAGCAGTTTTTTCACACGATCCGGATCTTTCACACCTGGTAGTTCTACCAAAATTCTACCACCATTTTCAAGGCGCTGAATGTTTGGCTGAACAACTCCAAATTGATCAATACGTGCTCTCAATACAGTATATACATTTTCTACAGCCGCATTCACTTCACTTCTAAGCTCTTCCTTTACTGCCTCATCTTCAGCATTAAAACCAAGCTTATCGTTCATTTCTTTAGTACCAAAAACCTGAGGGTCGCTAAGTTTGATGGCTGCTTTTTGCTCGGCTTTTACTTCTTCAAATGCATCAAAAAAGTTTGACAAATAATCTTGCTGACTATTTGCAGCAGCGGCCGTTGCCTTATCAATTGCTTCTCTAAATAGTGGGTTTTTGGAATTATTAGCCAATTCAATAAGAATATCTCTTACCTGAACTTCTAAAATCACGTTCATTCCACCACGAAGGTCAAGACCTAAATTGATCTCACGCTCTTTTACTTGTTGGTAGGTAAACTGTTCCAGAAGAATATCATAGGCCTCCTCAGATCCCATAGAATCCAGATAGCGCTGTTCCTTCTCATAGTCGCCATTGGCGTACTCTTCAGCATCTTTTTCCACGCTACCTGCTATGTAGGTAAATGAAAGTTGATACAGGCAAGCCAGCGCAAATACGATGGCGAATAATCTAATAACTCCTTTATTTTGCATTCGTCTTAGGAAGTATGTTTGGGTTCAAAAATGGTCGGCAAATATAGAATTTCAGCTAATAAATAACAATGTGCGTTAACTTATCGCTATTTGCCAGAAATATTTATTGGAGTACTTTTGAAACCATATACGAATTCTATGATAAAATTTAGCTCAACAATCTTGTTTTCAGCACTATGCATTTTTTCATTTGGACAAAGTGCTCCTAACCTTTTTGGTTTTAAAAAAACAAATGGTGTACCGCTAACTCAAAAGGGAGTCAATTTGCAAAACCCTTGGGTGGGAGGAATCAACAGTGCGCAGGTAAATACCATTGATCTAGACCTAGATGGAACTCAAGACTTGGTGATTTTTGACCGCCAGGGAAAAAACTTCCTCACTTACCTTACGGTTGGATCTGGATCTTCAGCGCATTATGAATATGCTCCAGAGTATGAGGAACTTCTTCCAGAAGTGAGTAGTAGCGGTTCTTGGGCGCTTTTTAGAGACTATAATTGTGATGGAAAAAAAGATATATTTTTTAGTCGAAGTGGCTATTTCTATGTTTGGGAAAATACCTCCGGAAGCTCCTTAAGCTTTACTCCTGCCTATGGTGGACAATTCATAAAATCGATCTACAACGGAAATAGCAGCAACCTATATGTAAACAGCGCTAATATACCCGGTATAACAGACATTAATGAGGATGGAGCTATTGATTTATTAACTTATGTGAATGGCGGAATTGAAGTAGAATATCACCAAGGCCAAACACCTTGCGGGCTTTCTTTTATCAATACAGAAACATGCTGGGGGCATTTTACCGAAACTGGTTTTACCAGAGGCGTGAGCTTAAATGCGTGTACTCCGCGAAAGAAGAAAACCCTACATGATGGCAGTACAATTCTTCCCATTGATTTAGATAATGACCAAGTAAAAGATTTAATTCTTGGAAACATTTCTTTTAAGACTATGACGGCTGTGTATAATGGAGGAACACTGGATAGTGCTCACATGGTAGCTCAAGATACCATCTACCCATCGACTGATCCTGTTCAAATGCCATTCTTTCCGGGAGCTTTTTATGAAGACGTTGATTTTGATAATAAGCCTGACCTTTTGGTAAGTCCCGCCCTTAGTACAAGTGATGGGGTCAATAGAAAAAGCCTTTATTTATATAAAAACACAGGGACATCCGGCACACCTGTCTTTGGCTTTCAACAAGAAGATTTTCTTCAAAACGAAATGATTGATATGGGAGAGCGCACTGTGCCACGCTTTGCCGATTTAACCGGAGATGGCCTACAGGATCTTATAGTTAGCAACTCCAGCTACAAGCTAAAAGACACCGCCAATGTACACACTTATTATTTTTATACCAATACAGGAACACCAACCCAGCCAGCATTTACGCTTACAGATACCAACTTCATGAATATTTCTTCTTATGGAATTGGCCTGGGCACCATCCCCGCTTTTGCTGATTTGGATGGCGATGGAGACTTGGATGCCTTAGTAGGTGACAGAACAGGGAAGATTCACTATTTTACAAATAGCTCTTCTACTGCACCCAATTTTACATTGGCAACTGCAGGTATTGGCTCTATTGATGTAGGGAATAACGCTGCACCTTTTCTATACGATATAGATAGCAATGGAACTTATGACCTATTTGTAGGTAATGAATTGGGTACCATTTATTACTATACAAATAGCTCTACAACCGCACCAAACTTTTCATTGCAAGACAACAAATTAGGGGGCATTACCACAAAAGGCTCAAACACCTATGGCTACAGCATCCCCTACTTGTTTAAGAAAAATGGTTTAGACAATTTACTAGTTGGATCGTTTAGCTCAGGTATTTTTCAGTTTGATAGTTTGGCTCAGGTTATGAGTAAACCCTCACTTTTACAGCCTACCATAGGTACAGGCACTATTGTAAGTTCAAGTACAGACGAAACACCCTTTGGCATAAAAAGAAAAAATGGACGGAACCAACTTTTGATAAAAGCGTCTGAAATGCGTCAGGCAGGTTTAGTTTTTGGTTATATCAATGCCATCTCTTTTAAGGTAACCACGAGCTCAAACAATATTATTGAAAACCTGAATATAAGAATGAAAAATACCTCTGACACCGTATTGAGTAGTTTTCAAACAGGACTTACTGAAGTTTTAGAAGTTAGAGAGGGATTTAGCCTTGGATGGAATATGCTTCAATTCACCACCCCCTACTTGTGGGATGGTAGTTCAAGTATTGTTATAGAAATATGCTTTTCAGGACAACCCGCCAGCCAGGATATTCGCGTGGAAATGACGGATGTTGGTTTTAATGCTAACGCATATGGAGACTATGTAGACCCATCATTACCCGCTAATGGCTGTGCCCAACCGTATCTCAGCACAACTTCCAAAAGACCTAATATCAGGATTGCTCTAACGCCAGCCTTCTCGAATACTGAAAACTATATGAGCGGCATTTACACTGCACCGGCTTTGGCTGACCTAAATAATGACGGCTTTATGGACATGATAATGGGCAATATGAATGGGGGGTTAAACTATTTTGAAGGGAAGGTTTACGATATTGGAATTGAAGAATCACCAGCCAATAGAGTTGCAAATCTCAATGTATTCCCTAACCCCGGAAACGGAAATTATACCATAAACACACCAAATGTTGGGAATGCAAAACTTAACGTATTTGACTTGAATGGTAGATTGATAATGACCCAGGAAATAAACAGTGACAAAACTCAAATCAGCCTGGCAAATCAAGCTGACGGTATGTACCTATTTATATTGCAGGATAAGCAGGAACTTAGAACCGCAAAGGTGATAAAACATTAGTCAAAGGGCGAACGTGACATCTTGGTTCTTACTATTTTAAAGCTCTCAACACTTGAAAGTATTTATAGCATCAATCATTTTTGTGGCTACTTTTTCATGCTTGCTAGGGCAAGGTACACCTAACTTGTATGGTTTTACAAAATCAAATGAAATTCCGGTTTTTCATAAAGGAAAAAGTATTGACTTTGCTTGGTCAGGAGGCATAAACAATGGACAGGTAAATACCATCGACCTCAACCGTGATGGAGTCCAGGACTTGGTCATATTTGATAAAGAAGGTAAAAATTTTCATACCTACCTTACTTTGACAAGCGTCTCTGGAACTCACTATGAGTACGCTCCTCAATTTGAAAAATATATGCCTCCTTCCGATCCTTATAATCACTGGGTTCTATTTAGGGATTATAATTGTGATGGTAAAAAGGATATTTTTTTAGGCTACCAAAGCTACTTGTATGTATGGAAAAATACTTCCAATGGCACAAACCTTAGCTTTACAGCTATTAACAATGGCCAGAGAATAGAGTCTAAATATAAGCATGGAGTATTAGGCCTTTTCATAAGTCCCGC
>JAUHWX010000218.1 GCA_030427285.1 Bacteroidia bacterium | reverse complement strand
CCTGAGGCATCTCCCCAATAGTTTAGTGAAGCATCCACTGCATTTGAGCCAGTAGCCATTCCAACAAGGTAATTTCCGTTGAAGATGTTATTGTCAATAGTATAGCCAGTACCTCGAGTTCTTAAGGCCGCATACCATGAAACGGTTGTTCCATTAAAAGTGTTTCCACTAATGGTGTTGGTTCCTACTAGGTCAAGCGTTACAAGCATATTTCCTTGATCGGTTGGTGAAATTGGGTTTCCTGAATTGTCAGTAATACTTTGACCACCAGTTACCGTAGAAATCACATTATTAGTAAATGTAAAATTCATGGTGTTGGAGGTGCTGCTACCGCCACCAAATACTACTGCTTGGCGAGGTACATTAGGTAGAGTAAACTGAGCACCTGAACCCTGACCTGCTGGGTTTGCTCCATTAAAGGTTTTTCCCGTAAAGTGATTGTTGTCAATTAAAACATTATTGTTGGCAGCGTTATACTCACCCATGAGGCCAGCATCTCCACGTGCTTCTATTTCATTATCAATAATGGTAATATTTGTTTGAGAGCCATCTAAATAAATGGCAGCTTTTTCTATTCCAGGAGGACCATCAATTCCAATTACATGAAATCCTTGGCCCGTTGCACCAATTTGAATATTGTTTCCACCGGTTGGAAGGAAAATAGTACCTAAACCAGAACCGTTATTGTCGCCATCCACTACGGTAGCACCTTTTCCAGCACCAAGAAGGGTTAGAGATTTGTTGACATTTACATTCTCATCGTAAACCCCAGCATCTACATAAATAGTATCGCCAGCGGAAGAGGCATCAATTGCATCTTGAATGCTTAAATAAGGTAAGCTTGAGGTTCCGTTGTTTGCGTTGCTTCCGACAGCTGTAGTGTAAATGTCACCAGTCGTGCTGTTGTCGTTTACGTAATACGAGGCTGCGTTGGCCGAGTGAAATCCTGCTGCGAAGAATAGCGAGCAGATTAATGAAAAACCGCCCGTGCGCCAATGCGCTGAGCTCGGAGTAATTTTTAACATAGTATTCAGTTTTTGGTTATTGATAAATACAGTTTCAAAAAAAAGTCGATAAAACTGTACGATTGCGATTACGGGGAAATACTATGCCGAATGAATTTACCGAAGTTAAACTAGTTGCTTTTCAGATTGTTGAGTTATTTATTTGTAGGAAAAGTATTCCTACATTGGGAATTTGAGATTTAATACAGGAATAATTCTAGATTGAAATAAGCCTGAAAAATTAAATTCTAGAAATGGAAATAGAGGATAGCAAAAATTTAATTCACCCTGTAGCATACCAGCGTGCCATCCTCGGTATACGTTACAATATTTATAGCGCCATCTTGCTTAAGTGATCCCATATCAAATGGGCCTTGGGCGTATACGGGGAAGCCTTCCACCAACTCTCCTTTTTTGTTGAAGAGGCGTATCTCATCCGCACTTTTGCTAAAGGCGGCTGCATAAAATTCATTGCCAAAAATCATCACTTTGGGACGGGTAGATATATCGCCATCTAATTCAGAAGACCAAGGCTGGTCATCGCTCTTTATGATGAGTTTTTCATCATGACTAAACACATATTTTTCATCAAAGTATATGAAGTAGTCAGCGGGGTTTTCTTCGTCCAGATATAGATTGTCAGCAGTTCCGCCTGGCATTATAGAATATAACTTTCCATCGGGGCCGTTGGCCAGCATTTCTGATTTTGCCAATGATTCTCTCTCTTTAAGGTAAAAAGGTATTTGCAATTTCGGCAAACCTTCTACGGGCTCAAAGCGCTGTTCGCCTCTTCGGTTTAGTTGCAATAATTGGCCACCATCATTCAGCACCACTATCACATCTTTTTTACTTACCGTAAAATGTTGAGGTTGTGTAATCAATTCATGTTTTGAAGCTTTAAAGTTCCAGCCTTTTACTTCTTTACCATCTACTCCGTAGTTTTTCAAATTTTTCCCGCAAGGCACCACCAGACGGTAATTACGTGCCAGATCATAATTGAAAACTCCGACAGGAGCCGTAGCTGGTTCTTTTAATTTTACAGGAAAATTCTCAACATCGCGACCGAGGCGGTCAATCACGTACAGCGTTTCGCGTGTATTGAGCACCATTTGCAGTTTGTTGTTTTTGTAAATATCTATTTGAGTGATGTTGCCCATTATTGGCCCATCCAGATTTTTAGTCCAAAGCAACTTGCCGCTATAATCTATAAGGTAAAGCCTGTAATCTTTATCCTGTATGGCCACATCATATTTGGCATTGGTATAGTTTTTCAAAAACTGAGGCGTATTGGCTGCGTCACTCTGCAACTCTACATTCCATAGGCGAGCCACACGCTCCTTACGCTGAGTGGATTGTAGCATGTAGAAATTGGTGAGGGCTGCATCATCATCTACATTAATTTGCAAAGCTGCCCAACGGAAATTGCTCAGTTTGTTAATATGCTTTTCCAAAACTTTAGCATCACCACCCTCTAAACTCGTGGCAGTATAGTTTAAAAAACCAGGGCTGGAAGCAATTATTTTAATGTGTGACTCAGAAGGTAGGCTAGCGCTAAAGTTTTTGAATTCTTCATCGGCACTTAAAGTTTTACCATCCACCATATCATTTATGATTCCCTTCATGCTACTCAGGTCTTCCGCGAAAAGCGCAAAACCATTACTCACAATAAAGTACGGGTAATGAAAATCTGTGAATATAGGCCCGTAAAATCGGGGTAACGCGTTTTCAGCTTTCAGCTTTTTGATGATAATTCCACGGTAACCTTCAATAAAGTCGGTGGCTAAAGAATCCAAGCCTTTACGGGCATCGTCTTCATCCCGATGTTTAAAATAGGCTATATAATTAATACGCCCACCTTCACCAGTGGTGGTGAAAATCCCCATTTCGGAATCCACCCACTCGAGTAGATGTTTGTTGTGGTCAAAGTCTAATTTTTCTAAAAGTTGCTCATGCTTGCGTAAGCGTCCGGCACTTTCCAGATAAACTAAATAGTTGCGATAATACTGCTCTGCATTGGCAAATGTGTGGGAAACCCAAAGCCCGCTGGTGGACGGAACTATATTTTGCCCTTCAGTTTCGCGGGCTTTTACCTTTTGGAAAGACTGTAAAAAATAGGGCTCATTTTCTGGAAACAGAATAAGGCCACTCATTAAAAGCTCTTTGTTGTAAGCCTGAATATCCAACTCGGCCCAGCTACCCATCCTACTTATAAACTGCTGATTGCCGAGGGGGAGCTTAGTTTTTAAAAATTCAGGAAGCTCTTTTAGGTTGATATAAAGATTCGCCAAATCCTTTTTGTTGCTGGTATTGTACAGCTTTTGAAATTGTAGATTTTGCTTAATGTTGAACTCGCTATTTACTTGACGAATACCTTCTTCGAGTAAAAAGCTGCTGGTGCTAAAAAGGAGCAAATTGCGATATGAAGAAACGTAGTAATTCTTGCTTTTATCTTCTTTATAAAAGTGATACACCTCAGCTTCGCTGTAGGTTTTTTGCGAAACCTTGTAAACAGAACTCAATCTTTTGCCGATTGACTTTTCAAAATCCTTGTTTCCGGGAGCGATAAAAAGTGCACCATACTTTTCGGCTCCACTCAGCGCAATAGCCATTACTACAGGTCGCTTTTTTAAAAAATTAGTTACACTATCTGTGTCAAAGTTTCCTTTGAGGGATTTCAATTCTTCTGCAAAAGCAAGGATAGGCGGCAAGCTGTCTATCTGGCTGTATATGCTGGTTTGGCTTATGCTATTCAAAGCCTCACCAATGCTGCGGCTTTCCAAAACTAAAACGGAAGATTTGGGTACAGCCGAGTAAAGATCAGCGCTGGTGGCTGCGTCTTTCTTGCAGGAGCTAAACAGGAGTAGAGTTGAAGTTAGGGTAAGAATCCAGTAGTGGAAAAGCTTCATAGTGGTGGCCTAATTTTGGACAAAAATAAAGCAAATTTAACGTCACAAAAGGCTCCTGTATTTGATTTGCTAACAGCTTAATGTGCTGATGATGATAGGGGTGGGGTTGTGTGTTTTTTGATAGGGAAGAGTTGGGGGCGGAACGCGTGAGGACACGCGCACGAGCGGGGCGGCTTCGTCCGTGGTTTTTTAAAGACACGGAATGTTACTCTGGCCACCGAAAAGCCCCAACCGGAGCGTGATTGAAGCCGACTTGCGTTTATTTGATGTTACTTGCAGTTTTTAATTTTATTCTGGAGGTGATTTGTAGATTACTTTTTCCAATGTCCAGCTTCCGCTAACTTTGGTATACAATCTTTCTTCTTGTTGTCCCAAGCCATCAACCACGATATATGCTTTACTAAAGTTCTCATTAAAGAGAGGTCTTGATAAAGCAATATATCCAGCCGGACATATTTGTCTAATCCAGTTTCTGAAACCAGATTGGACTTCAATACCCTCTTTAACCTTTGTATGGTCGATAAGCCGTTTTTGTCCAACCAATTCCGCACTTATTGTTAACTCTCGGATTTTCTCAATCTGGTTTTCCAAATGACCGATGTCCTTTATTTGCAGATGGGTCTTGAGAGTTTCTCTTAACTTCATATTGTCTGGTAAGATCATAAATGGGTAGTTTACAACACAACCTGCCTGTTGAAAGTCTTTAGTTGAATCTCGCAAGACCTGTGTTACAAGCTCAATTACTTCAGTGTCTTCTTGAGCATGGTCAAAATTGTGGTTACAACTTAAAGTCGTAAACACCGATATTAATATGTAAATCAGTTGTCTTTTCAAATTGCAAGTAACGTTCCGCATAAAAATCGTAGGGGATTTCGAGAGCGTTTCAGTCCGCAGGACGAGAAACAAATTGAGGAATCAACAAGTTTCTAGCTGCAGGAACGCCCCTATGTTTTTTATGCATTGTTGGCATGCGTTTTTATTTTTTTTCTTTTCAAATTAAGTCCATTTGCCTTCAAATTATTCTGACTCAAATATCTTGTCACTATTTGGAAACTTGAGTTTTATTATTTGGTAATATTTTCTTTTTGCTAAGAATTAAACCAATCTCTTATTTTTTCAATTGTATTCTTCTTTTTTTTAATTGG
>JAUHWX010000015.1 GCA_030427285.1 Bacteroidia bacterium | reverse complement strand
TTTTCGGTGAAATTTGAAGGCAATCCAGGATGAGATTTAGGATTTGGGTGTTCCAATCTATCAATCGGTTTATGGGCTTTTTATAAAACGCTTCCAGGTCAGGGCCAAGAACTTCAAAAAAAGGAGCAGAGCCATAAGCTGTTTTAATGGCTTGCCAATGTGTGTTTTGCCAAGCCGTTTCATAGCTAATCTCCACCGTTCCCATCAAAGCCTTGTGCTCATTATTTTTAATAGGAATATTGAGCATCATGGCGCCATGTGGACCATAAATGTAAGTCCTGTTACGGTAGCTCTGCTTTTGCCAACTTTCATAGGCTTCCAGCTCTATGCTATCAAATTGCAACAGCGCTTTGAAATACGATATGGGAGGGAGGTAGGCCGTGCTAAAATGCGCGGTCATTAGGCTTTAGCTTTTTTGCGTTTACGATACTTGTTAAATCCATAAATACCTGCTACCACTATTAAGAATGGTATGAAGTAAGAAAACCTCTTGCCTTCACCATTTACGGTAGTAAACACACGGTCAAAACGAATCTTCTTAATTCCCTCAGCAAACTTATCGTAGCTCATCCAAATGAATACCGGCTTACCTACAATATGATCTTCTGGCACAAATCCCCAATAGCGGCTATCATCAGAAGCGTGACGATTGTCTCCCATCATCCAATAATAACCTTGCTTAAAGGTGTACTCGGAGGCCACTTCTCCATTAAGAATAAACTGATCACCCTTGCGCTCCAAAGTATTTCCCTCATACGCTGTAATGGCTCTTGAATATTTCAAATAAGTGTCATTATTCAGCTCAATCTTATCACCTTCTTTGGGCATATATAGCGGTCCATAATTGTCACGCGACCAATTATACGCCAAGCTATCTCCGTTTTTCGGGTTCGGGAAAATATCTTGATTCGGCCCAAAGGTGTTGTATTGCTGGTAAAGGCGCATCAGCATGGGCGGGGTGTCAGCGGCATAATCTTCCATATTTTGTTTTCCCACAATTTGCGTAACGCTAACAATATTGGGCAATTGCTTAAATCCTTCCAGTGCTTCGTTTGGAATATTGATGATATACAGATTGTTGTTGTCAATTCGTGTTACAGCACCATATTCGCCAGTAGCTTGCTGCTGGCGAGGAGTAACATAATTAATGTCAAAACGCTCCTTTAAAATCTTAGGATTAAAATCTACACCATTGGTTTGCACAAAATAGCTGAACTGTGGATTGGCGCGATCAGGCATCGATTCAGACTCACCATTGGTACTCACAAATCCGTCTATAATTCTTAAAGTATCACCAGGAATGGCAACGCAGCGCTTTACATAGTGCTCACGTTTATCAATCGGGCGAACCTTTCCTTCCATATTAATGGGGCGAATGTCTTCAGCCGGGTAATTAAATACGACAGGATCGTAACGCTCTACCTCCGTAAGCTTTGGAAACCTCCAGTAAGGAAGTTGAGGCCAGTCAAAATAAGAATCCAAGGTGGTAAAGGGAACCTTATTGTGTACTAAAGGCAATGAAAGCGGAGTAAGAGGTGGGCGCGAACCGTAATGAATTTTACTCACAAAGAGGAAGTCACCCACCATCAGTGATTTCTCCATAGAAGGAGTGGGGATGGTAAAGGCTTCAAAAGTATAGGCACGGATAACGGTGGCGGCAACTATGGCAAAAATTAAAGAGGCTACAAGCTCACTTACATACCTGCGCATATCCTGAATATCCCGGCCTACATATTTCAGTTCCTGAGTGAAATTGAGGTATCCTAAATAAAGCCCGAAAGTGATAACTGCCAGAATGGTGTGATACAACTTGCGGAAATTGAAAACATGAAGCATTTCAAAAATAACCACAACGGCCATTACATTTCCTACCACGGGTAGGTAGCACAGGATGGTCCACCACCAAGGGCGCTCAATTATTTTGAGCATCACTACAGTGCGATAAATAGGCACAAAAGCCTCCCACGATTGGCGGCCGGCTTGTTTATAAAAGTTAAAAGTAACAATGCCACTGAAGATTTCAATGGCAAGGAAGAGGATAAGCAAGTTCATATCCGATGTGAGGTTTTATAAGTTTAGTACGTCTTTCATTTGGTAAACACCCGTTCTGCCGCTCATAAATTCGGCAGCAAGCACAGCGCCCAAAGCAAAGCCATCGCGGCTTTTGGCGGTATGGGTTATTTCGATATCATCAATATCAGAAGTGTAAGTAACGCTATGGGTTCCCGGAACATGTTCTTCACGTAAAGCATCAATATGTATTTGTTCTTTTCCGTGAGACTCATCCAAAGTCCAGCCTTCCTTTCTGTTCAGATTTTCTATTACCTGCTCAGCCAAAGTGATTGCTGTTCCGCTTGGAGCATCTAGTTTTTGAGTGTGATGAATTTCTTGCATTTGCACGTCATAATTGCTGTAAGCATTCATAATACGCGCCAACTGCTTATTTATTTCAAAAAATAAGTTAACGCCCAAACTAAAGTTAGACGCAAACAAAAATCCTGACTGGTTTTCTTCACACAGTTTTACGGCTTCGTCATATTTAGCCAGCCAGCCGGTGGTGCCGGTTATTACCGGAACCTGGTTTTTGAAGCACACAGCAAGATTATCAAACACAGCTTCGGGGCGAGTAAACTCAATGGCCACATCAGCTTGTTTAAGTTTAGCTTCATCAATGCCTTCGCGGCCAAAGGTGCCCACTACTTCATGGTTACGTTCCAACAATATTCTCTCGATGGTTTTACCCATCTTTCCGTATCCTATTAATGCTACTTTCATTTAAAACTAAGGGTTACTCCAAAACCAAAACCTAAGGAACCATAACTTGGATTATTCATAATAGTGGGTTCCCAGCGCAGGCTAAGGTCGTCACTTACATCATAATAAAAAAGATGAGCATCAACATAGGCATCAAGTACATTAAGACCATAAGCCACGGCTCCTAAAATGATGGATAAATCCCTATTTTGGAGATAAAAATTTTGTAGCTCGATCAGTTGCCGTTCGTCATACACTCCGGCAAATTGATCATTATTAGGATCAGGGTCTATTTGACTGTAAAACGCCTGCTCATAGATTTTATACTGATCTTGATTAAAAATTATAGCATAAATGGCTGCTCCCATGGCGGCATATACAAGGGGTACTTTCCAGTACCTTTTATTGTACACCTGTCCCATTCCTGGAAAGGTGGAAGAAAGCATGGCCGCTTTGCTTGGTGAGTGGTCACCCTGCTCCACAGATTTGTCTCCAGCCACTATGGAGTCGGTATAAATTCTTTCGGCTTTGGGTGTGTAAGATTCCGGGGCAATATCTTCAAGGGAAAGACTATCACTGGCCGTGGTATCTACTTGTGCTGATGCAAAATGGCCAAACAGCATAATGACGAAGAGGCAAAATATGCCTAAAGTGGGATATGATTTTTCTGATGTTTTCAATTATTGAGCAAACTCAAAATTCTTTCAAAGTCTTTATCATTTTTAAATGGAATTACAATTTTGCCTTTACCGCGCTTGCTTCGCGATAGGCTCACATCTGACTCCAATTTTGATGACAAAGATTCCTGAACTTCTACATATTTTTCAGGCAGGGTGGGAATAGCAGTTTTTGTGCCAGAAGTTTCATTTTCAGCTTGGCGCAATTTTCGCACAGCATCCTCCACTTGGCGCACGCTAAGATCTTTGGCGATGATATTCTCATAGATTTTCATCTGATCTTCCTCATTTTCTACGCTCACAATGGCGCGGGCATGGCCCATGCTTATCATTTTGTCACGAAGGCCGGCCTGTACAATGGGCTGTAATTTTAGCAGACGAAGATAATTGGTAACGGTACTTCGTTTTTTACCTACACGGTCGCTCATCGCTTCTTGGGTAAGGTTGCACTCGTCAATCAGGCGCTGGTAGCTCAGTGCAATTTCTATACTGTCAAGTTCCTCACGCTGAATGTTTTCTACCAGTGCCATTTCCAGCATGGTTTGGTCATCTGCCAGGCGTATGTATGCCGGCAAAGTTTCTAAACCTGCAAGTTTAGAAGCTCGGTATCTACGCTCACCACTGATAATGGTGAAGCTATCATTGCTGTTTTTACGAACGGTAATAGGCTGTATAATTCCTAATTCACGAATGGAAATAGCGAGTTCTTCGAGAGCTTCTTTACTAAACTGTGTACGCGGCTGATCAGGATTGGGGTGAATCTTCTCAATTTCAATTTCGGCAATTGCGCCTACAATTTTGTCCGCATTTATATCTGCTGCGGAGTTTACCTCTCCGGTATCTTTTAATAAGGCCGAAAGGCCACGTCCCATTGCTTTTCTCTTAGGTGCCGCCATCATTTAGATAAAATGTTTTTAAAAAAGGAAATAATTAGAAAATTAACTATCGAAAAAACACCTAAAGATTAGGCCGTTTCCTGAATTGGTTCGTTCTTTTCCAAAAATTCGCGCGCCAAATTTAAGTAATTCTCCGCGCCATTGCTGGAAGCATCATACATGATAATGCTTTCGCCATAACTAGGGGCTTCGCTAAGGCGCACATTGCGCTGGATGATAGTATTGAACACCATGTTTTGGAAATGTGTTTTTACTTCTTCCACCACTTGGTTTGAAAGTCTCAAGCGAGAATCAAACATGGTCAAAAGGAGCCCTTCAATATCTAGATCTGGGTTGTGAATATTTTGAACGCTCTTAATTGTGTTCAGCAATTTACCCAAACCTTCCAAGGCAAAATACTCGCACTGAATAGGTATAATTACAGAATCAGCCGCGGTAAGGGCATTTAAAGTGATAAGACCCAGTGAAGGGGCGCAGTCTATAATAATGTAATCGTATTGATCTTTCACCTCAAGTAAAGCACGCTTAAGCATCTGCTCGCGCCTGTCTTTATCTACTAGCTCAATCTCCACAGCTACGAGGTCAATTTGCGCGGGCATTAAATCTACGTTGGGCGATTTTGTTTTAAGAATCACTTCTGAAACCTTGTTTTCGTGTTCTAATACCTGATATGTTCCAAGGCTAATATTATCGGGATCAAAGCCCAAACCTGAAGTGGAGTTGGCTTGAGGGTCAGCATCAATTAAAAGAACTTTCTTTTCTAAAACGCCTAAACATGCTGCTAAATTTACAGATGTAGTGGTTTTTCCAACACCACCTTTTTGATTGGCTATTGCTACCGTTTTTCCCATTTTCGTCTTCGTTATTGATTAAAATTCTATCAGAAAACCTCAATTGAATACCCCTAAAAACATCATTATCAAAGGGTAAGTAGCTACTGGATTTTCCTTAGCTTTCGCGCTCCAAATTACAATAATAAAGGGGCTTAGCGGCTCTTACAAATTCTTTTCAGATTAATTTTTTAACAAGAATATGATAAGCGTAATCTGTGGCACACACCGTCCGCAAAACCAAACTTTGGCAGTAGTGAATAAATATGCTGAAATCCTTAGAAACTTAGGGGAGGAGGTACGTGTTTTGAAGATGGATGACCTTCCTGAAAATTTTATGGTGACCAATACTTTTGGTGAACCTTCACATGGATTGGAAGAAGTGGTGCAGAAGTTTGTGGCAGGGTCAGATAAGTTTGTATTTATTGCTCCTGAGTATAATGGTAGTTACCCAGGTATTTTAAAGGTGTTTTTGGATGCCGTGGCTCCTGCTGCTTGGAAAGGTAAAAAAGCAGCTTTGGTAGGTGTGGCAAGCGGCAGGGCGGGCAACCTTCGCGGGATGGATCACCTTACCGATGTATTGCATTATTTGCGTGTAGAAGTTTTTTCTCTCAAAATTCCACTCTCAAGGCTAGACACTTTGCTTGCCAATGGCGAGGTGGTGGATGTTGATACTTTAAATGTATTGCAAATACAGGCAGAGGAGTTTTTGGGGTTTTAGGTTTATTATCAGGATCACCCTTCAGAGTGGCCTATTCAGAAAAACTAAATTTTTATCACCACAATTTTACTCCCATCAATCGTAGTTCTAGCACCACTGTAGTTGAATTCAGAAATGTTTTTGACGGTAAAACATTCTCCGGGTGTACTGGAAATACTCACTTGAATGGTATCTTGTACGCTTGATGATAAGTAGAGGTAGTATTCTTTATTGGAAGTTAGAAGACCATAGTTAAAAAAGACAACGCTATCTTCAATTCGTAAATTCCATTTTTCTGGCTCATTCATCATTTTGATAGAGTCGGAGTGAAACATTTTATCTTCTCCAATTAGTGGACTTCCCCATCTGTCTACTAAAAGGAATTGCCCACAAGCACAAGCTGGCATTACGTTAGCGCAAGGCCCTAAATCATCGTCTGTGCATGAAGCAAATAGTAGTGAAATACCAAGTGAAGCAAAGAGGAGTCTCAAGTTTTTACCCATTTTTCGGATGACTTTTATTGCGATAGTTGTATTTTAAATTTCCAATATAAGATTTGCGTGGAGATTTTTAATCAACAAACCCCGCCAAAGCCAATACTTTTGCAGGGTTTGTAATAATGAGGGTAATATTGCTATTTAATCAAGATTTACACCTAAAGAAAGCATAAAGCTCCAGGTTCTGTTTTTAATATCTGCCTGCTCTCCATCAGAATTTTCTTCAAATATGTTTACCATTCCGATATCGTAACGCGCATCAAATCCTAGGTAGAAAGCTGAAAGCTCAAAATCTAATCCGGCACCAAGCGCCATTCCAGCGTCAAAATCTTTGAGATCGGTTACATCTTCAGCTTGAAAAAATAACAGTTCTCCTTCATCCTGCTTATTTAGCGTAAAAGCTCCATAAGGACCTGCGTATATGAAGGGGAACACCGTTTCCCCAACCGGAATTTGAAACTTCGCTAAAAGTGGGATTTGTAAATAATCAGTTTTCAACTCATAATTAAAGGTCGGGTTTTCGTTCCAAAAACCACCTTTACGCACATATAAAAGCTCAGGCTGAAAGGCGAATAGGCCATCATTATGGATTTTAAAAAAGATACCTCCTGTAAATCCGGTAATGCTTTCCACGTTATTCGGCAAGTCATCTCCGGCACCATTAGAAGATGTGATTCCTACTTTGGGGCCTACGCTCAGGCTTTGCGCCAAAGAAGTAAAACAAGCTCCGGTGAATATAACCGTAAGCAGTAAAGCATAGCTAAGTTTGTTGGTTTTTTGAGTGGAAAAATTCAATCTATTCATGTCTTTATGTAGTTAAAATTGTACAAATTTATTTAACGAAGACGCATAGAAATGGTTCATAAAACAAAAAGCCAACCTTCGCGGATGGCTTTATTAATTGAGGATTGAGAAATTAAAAATATCAAAGTGAGCGATTGAAAACCCATTCAAATTTTAAACTCAAGTGAAGTCTTATTGGCTACTTGATGTATTTTCTATTCGCGTCAAAAATAGAAT
Organism: Bacteroidia bacterium; assembly: GCA_030427285.1. Taxonomy (GTDB): domain Bacteria; phylum Bacteroidota; class Bacteroidia; order Flavobacteriales; family Schleiferiaceae; genus Owenweeksia. The sequence goes on along the minus strand of JAUHWX010000015.1, from coordinate 19,172 downwards.
CGGGAACAAAGTCACTATCTATCTCCAAAAACTTGTAGAGCTGCATTAAATAAGCTTCATTTAAAAGCATAAAGGTCTCGTAGTTCCAGATCATTGATTTGGATTTGCTGCCCAATATATATTTGATTATTTCTGTTGATTTTTGAAGGTTGAGTTTTCTGTTTTTTTCAGAACGTTTCATTCTTTCTAAAACAGACTTACTTGAAATGGTAGCATCCCTGGTGCAAAGGATGAAACTAGTATCATAGAGGTCTTCCCATTCAGAAATCGGTGGCCAATGAGAAATTTCACCAAAAGGGAGGGAGCGATGGCAAACTAAATGCTTGACCTCTGAGCAAGGTTTGATAAAACTATTCTGCCTATCACAATCCCAACTATTGCAACAGTTAAAGCCTCGTCCATTCCAGTCAGTGTTTCCATTAAGTGCTGTAGAAATTATTTTTGCGATAAGAGTGCTGCCCGAGCTTTCAGGACCGATAATGAAAATACATTTTTCTTTCATGGGATTTTTGACTGCAAATTTGAATGTAGTAGGTGAGCTAAATTAAAAAGCCCCCTTGAAAGGAGGCTTTTTATGAAGGTGATATTATTTCTAATATTTAAATATCATCAAAACTTACATCAGTAAATGCTTTTGCTGCTGGTTTCGAAGAGTCATTTTCGGTATCAGCAGTTTCGTATTGACCTTCGGTAGTTTCAGTTTTTTGATGAAAATCCGATTGATGGGTTTCTGAAATTACCTCTTCACCTTTTTCATTAACTATAAAATCGGTGATCTCATTTAGAATATCCCTGAAGTTCTCAAAGTCTTCCTTATAAAGGTAAATTTTGTGCTTTTTGTAAAACTGGTTTCCGTTTTCGTTGGTATGTTTCTTACTTTCTGTAATGGTCAGGTAGTAATCATCAGCCTTGGTGGCTCTTACATCAAAAAAATAGGTTCTTCTGCCTGCCCTTAAAACCTTGGAATGTATTTCTTCTTGCCCGTTATGAACTTGGTCCTTCATTGTATCAATCAGTTTTCAGATACGGACAAAACTAAAAAAATTCTCTTATTACAAACACAGAATTAAAATTACACGGCTTTTTTCGAATCTTCGATCAATTGCTGCTCATACATCATTTTGTAATAACCGCCTTTTTCCATTAGCTCGTCATGGGTTCCTTTTTCTACAATAGCTCCATTATCAAGCACCAAAATGGAGTCAGCATGCTTTACAGAAGAAACTCTGTGACTAATAATAAGCGTGGTACGTTTGTCAATCAGTCGCTTTAGGTTACCCAAAATCTTTTCTTCAGTTTCTGTATCCACAGCCGAAAGACAATCATCAAATATCATAAGTCTGGGTTCCTTAATGATGGCACGTGCAATACTTACGCGCTGTTTTTGACCACCACTTAGTGTAATTCCTCTTTCGCCCACACGTGTTTCGTACCCTTGCGGAAAATCAATAATGTTGTGGTGAACTTCTGCATTTTTGGCTGCATTGATTACCACTTCTTCGCTGGCATTTTCAAGACCAAAACCTATATTTTTAGCAATGGTTGATGAAAATAAAAAGGCTTCTTGAGGCACATATCCTATAGATTTACGCAGGTCAGAAAGGTTTATCTGTTTGATATTTTTATCATCAATAAGAATTTCACCTTCCGTTACATCATACAAGCGTCCAATCAAGTTGGCAATGGTAGATTTACCAGAACCGGTCTTACCGATAACTGCAAGCGATTGCCCTTCTTCAATGGTAAATGAAATATTATTCATTGCCTTTATACCGGTGTCAGGATAGGTAAAACTCACATTTTTAAATTCTACTTTACCCTTAAGGTCTAGCGGTTCATTGCTAGGGTTTTTTATTTCAGGAGTGATTTTTAAGAACTCATTGATACGAGTTTGGGAAGCTGCAGCCCTCTGGACTAAAGATGTAACCCAGCCAATGGAGGCCACAGGCCAGGTTAGCATATTCACGTAAATTATAAACTCGGCAATATTTCCGGTAGTAATGGTTCCTTTTATTGCCTCTTGTCCGCCAATGTATATAGTAAGGATTGTAGACATTCCTATGAGTAAAATCATAAGAGGGAAGAAGAGAGAATTGATACGGTACAACTCTTCATTTTTCTCCAAATAGGTGTTGGCCTCCTTTGTGAATTCTTTTCTTGAATGTGCTTCTCGAACATAGGCCTTTAGTACCCTAATGCCTGAAAATGCCTCTTGTACATAGGAAGTGATGGAGCTAAGCTGCCGCTGTACTTGCTCACTTTTGATATTAATCATTGCGCTAACGTAGTATATGGCTACTGCCAAAACAGGCAAAGGAGCCAATGCATAAAGCGTAAGTCTTACATTGATACTAAGCATTATTCCTATGATGATGATGAGCGACAAGCTTACATTAATTGTATACATGATTGCAGGACCTAAATACATCCGCACACGACTCACATCTTCACTTATACGATTCATCAAGTCACCGGTATTATTTCGCTTATAAAAGGCTAATGACAGATTTTGGTATTGATCAAAAATCTCATTCTTCATGTCATATTCAATAAAGCGACTTACTACAATAATAGTTTGGCGCATAAAGAACATGAATAGACCCTTGAGTAGAGAGGCACCAATAATGATTAAACCATAGAAAATAAGCTGGTTACGCAAGTCACCCATATCGGTATCTCCATCAGGTGAATTATAACGATCAATGGCAACTTGCACAGTGTCAAAAGATTCACGCACATATTGAGCAGGAAATACTCCAAAAACTACAGAGATAGCCACAAATAGAACGCCTATTGAAAGGCGTCCACGGTATTTATAAAAATATTTATTGAGAACTTTAAGAGACTTCATTCAATTGCTTGCTGTCAAAAATTCGATTACTTTTGCCGTCTGAAATTTAACCCCTGTAGGGGTGATTTTAGAGCTTTCAAAGGTAAAGCTATTATCTCTTATACTATTTTTTACATTATCAATATTAGCAATGAGCGATCTTACCATACTGAACAAATCTATCGACCGCGGACCGGTCTTTAATTCAGAGGCCTTCAAAGGGCACGAGCAACTAGTATTTTGCCAAGATGAAGAAACCGGCCTAAAAGCCATCATAGGTATTCACAGTACCACATTGGGGCCAGCCCTTGGAGGTACTCGTATGTGGAACTACGAAAATGAAGCTGATGCGATCCGTGATGCCCTCCGTCTTTCAAGAGGAATGACATATAAAGCATCAATTTCAGGGCTTAACTTAGGTGGAGGAAAAGCGGTGATTATAGGTGATAGCCGTAAGGATAAAACGGATGCTCTTATGCGTAAGTTTGGTGAGTATGTAAACTCGCTTTCAGGCCGCTACATTACTGCCGAAGATGTGGGCATCAATACCCATGATATGGAAATGGTAAAGCTTGAAACCAATCACGTTACGGGAATTCCTGAGCATATGGGTGGTAGCGGAGATCCATCTCCTGTCACAGCATATGGTGTTTACATGGGCATGAAAGCTTCTGCTCATCAAAAATGGGGTTCGGATAATCTTGCCGGAAAGAAGGTATTGGTGCAGGGCATTGGTCATGTTGGTGAAACACTTGTAAAATATCTATCAGAAGAAGGTGCCATCGTAACCATCAACGATATTCACGAAGATCGTATTTTGGAAATTTCAGGCAAGTATAATACTCAGGTATACCGCGGAAATAACCTATTTGAAGTAGACATGGACATTTATGCACCATGTGCACTGGGGGCTACCGTTAATACCAAGACCATAGAAATGATGAAGTGTGAAATCATTGCTGGCGCTGCCAACAACCAGCTTGAGGATGAAGTGGTTCACGGTCAAATGGTAAAAGACAGAGGTATACTTTACGCACCGGATTTTCTTATCAATGCAGGTGGATTGATTAACGTATACCGCGAAATCGCTGGTTATGATCAGGCTGAGGCTATGCGTAGAACTGAAAATATTTACGATACCACCTTAAAAATATTCAAGCTTTCGGAGCAAAGCAATATTTCTACCCATGAGGCAGCTTTGAAAATTGCCGAAGAACGTGTAGCACTAAAGAAAGCTGAAATAGCAAACGCATAAAACCGACCAGCCCAATGCTAAGCCGTAGACATATACGTATCAAGGTGCTTCAGGCGCTTTATGAGTACTTCCAAAATGAAGGTACCGAAATGACCCGTGGCAATAAACGGCTTATGGAAAGCATCCATGGCATTTATGATCTGTATCTTTTTGAGCTTAAGGCTCTTTCGGATTTGCTCCGAATAGCGGAAGACGAGATTGAGCGCAGAAAGAATAAGCGTTTACCAACTGATGATGATCTTAATCCAAGCACACGATTTGTAGACAACTTGTTTCTTAATTGGCTCAAATCAAATGTCAACTTTAGTAAACAAATAGAGCTTAACCACGTAAGTTGGGGTGAAAATAAAGAGACTCTTCGCAACATCTACAAGCAAATGGAGGCCAGTGAAGAATATCAGGAATATCTCGCACAGCCGTCCAATACTATTGATGAAGACAAGAAATTTGTAAAGTGGATTTACGGGACATACATCGTAAGTAGTGACTTGGTACACCAGCTGTATGAAGATAAAAACATGCACTGGGCAGATGATTTGGATGCTGCGCAAATGATGGTAACCAAAACCATAAAACGCTTTACCGCAGATATGGATGAGTTTTCTCCATTGCCAAAGCTTATAAAAGATACTGATGATTTAGCCTTTGCGGAAACACTATACAAGAAGTGTATTGCAAACAGTGGAGCTTACGAGGAGCTTATTCATGAAAAAGCGGTGAATTGGGAGATGGATCGTATTGCTCTTATTGATATTATATTGATGAAGCAGGCGATTGCAGAACTTACTAACTTCAAAGAAATACCCATTAAAGTCACCTTTAATGAGTACATAGAATTGAGCAAAGAATATAGTACGCCTAAAAGTGGAAACTTTATTAATGGCATACTGGATAAGTTGAAATCTGATCTTGTTGATAAAGGGGATATCCGAAAAATTGGCAGAGGACTTCTTTAGCATCATTTTTGTTAATATTGAAATCTCAAATTTTAAAAAATAAAAAACCACACAAATGAGAAAAATTGCATTCGCTTTTTCAGGCTTGCTTTTAATGGCGTTAACATCATGTGACGATGCGGCAAGTAAAGTAGCTTCAGACAATACTGAAGGAACCAAAGTTGAGGCTGCTGACGTTGAAACCAAAGGCACTCCCGTTTTTTCGTTTACTGAAGAGTCTTTTGACTTTGGCGAGATTGAAGAAGGAACTGTAGCCAAGCATGACTTTGTATTTAAAAACACAGGTGATGCCCCATTGATTATTACTAATGCAGCTGGTAGTTGTGGATGTACCGTGCCAGAATGGCCACGTGAACCAATCGCTCCAGGTGAGGAAGGTACTATCCATGTAGAGTTCAATAGCCAAGGCCGTACAGGAAACCAGCAAAAGCAGGTTACTATAAGTGCCAACACTGTACCTAATTCTAAAGTACTAAAGATTTCTTCACAGGTAAAGCCTAGTGCTACGCCAGCAGCTGAAGCTCAAAACTAATATTAGATGATATTATCTATTTTTTTACAAGCTGCCGATGGTGGTGGTTTGGGATCTCTTTTACCACTTTTACTAGTCATCGTAGTGATGTACTTCTTTTTCTTTCGCCCACAAATTAAGCGTCAGAAAGAAGAGAAAAACTTCCAGAATGAAATAAGTAAAGGAATGCGAATTGTAACCACCAGTGGTATACATGGCAAAATCCTGGAAGTGGAAGAGGGATATATTATTTTGGAAAGCGAGAATAGCCGCCTGCGAATTGACAAGTCGTCAGTGAGCAAGGCCATGAGTGCTGTTTATCTGCCGAAAGATGAAAAAAAGAAGGACAATCCAAAAGAGAAGTCCGAAAAGAAGTAAATTAGAAACGGGCCTTAGTGCCCGTTTTTTTATATGGCAAACAACCTAAAGGATATTAAACAAAAGTTATCAAAGCTATTGAAACCGCTTCTTGCTGGTGATAATAGAGCAAAAATACTTTTCATTATCCTTTCTGTCTTTTTATGGTTTTTAATTAAGCTTTCTAAGGGAGGCTATACTGGGGAGGTCAATTTTCCGGTAGTATATAAGGAGGTGCCAGTCAATAAAAAATTACTAAACCAGCCAACAGATCATCTCAAAGTTACTTTACGTTCTCAAGGTTTTGAGATTTTGAAGTATAAAATTCGCGCTCTTCGGCCCATAGAAATTGATGTGAGCAGACTGGATGTAAGTAATGATGAGCACTATACCTGGCATACTCAATCCAAGAGAGGAATGATTTCAGCGCAACTTGGCGACAATACTGAGATTTTAGATATAAAGCCAGATACCGTACACTTTAATTTTAGCCTTATTCGTAGTAAAATGGTTAAGGTATACTTCAAAGGGAAACGTCAAATTTCAGATTTCAAAACTTTGTATGCTGAACCTGTAATTACTCCCGATTCTATTCTGGTTTCTGGATCAGAACAGGCTCTGGCAAAGGTGGACTCTATTTTTATAAAACCGATTAATCCTGCTGAAGACATAGACTCTTTGGATGTGGAGGTTAATCTGGAACCAATTAAAAATAAAAACGTAGAAATTATACGGCAAAACGTACGAGTTCAAGCCTTGTACACTAGCCTTACCGAGGGTAAATTTGAAATTCCTGTTAGGGTTTTAAACTTGCCAAAGTCCTATAATATTACCCTGTTTCCAAATAAGGTTTTTGTTAAGTATCAACTTGCTTTAGAAGATTTTAGCAAGGTTTCGAAGGATGAGTTTAAGGCCTATGTAGATTACAATCAAATCAAAGATATGGAGAGTGATCGCTTTCTTAGAGTATACATGGAGTCTTCTCCACCTTACTTGAAAAAGCTTACTATCGATCCAAAGCAACTTGAATTTATTATTACTGAAAAATGATATTGGGGCTCACAGGTGGAATAGGCAGCGGGAAATCTACAGTTGCCAAAATCTTTGAATTTTTGGGGGTTCCGGTTTATGAAGCTGATGTTTTTTCTAAAACTATTATTGATACCGACAAACAATTACAAGCTGAACTGGTAAATCTGCTGGGAACAGAAATAATAGCAGAAGGTAAAATCGTTCGTCCAAAAATGGCAGAACTTATTTTTGGAGACAAAAACCTTTTGCAAAAAGCAAATAACCTTATACACCCTGCGGTAGCTCGGCATTTTCAAAGTTGGTACGCCAGTCAATCCTTTCCATATGTGATAAAGGAGGCTGCCATACTTTTTGAGAGTGGAAGCTACAAGAGCTGTGATAAAATTTTGGTAGTAGCTGCACCAAAGGAAATGCGAATAAATCGTGTAATGGCCCGCAGTAATATGACCAGGGAGGAGGTTGAGGCAAGGATGAACAATCAATGGCCACAAGAAGAAAAATTGGAAAAAGCTGATTATATTGTTACAAACGATCTTACCGAATCGGTGATAAAGCAAGTAATCCATATCCATGAAAATATTATCCGCACAGCAAATTCGGGAAGCCGATAAGCAAACCATTCAAAACGAGCCAATATCTTCCATAGATCTTATGGAGCGGGCGGTTTCTAAGCTTTTTGAGAGTATTGACGCTAGTTATTCTGATGATACTTCTTTTGCCATATTTTGTGGTAAAGGCAATAATGGTGGTGATGGTTTGGCCCTTGCCAGGTGGCTTTTTCAAAATGACTATTTCGTTCAGGTATTTATAATAGATCATAGTGATTCTGCTAGTGAAGATTTTAAGGAAAATTATACAAGGCTTGGTGGTTTAGGGGTAGATATAATGCACATTTGCGCTGTAGCGGAAATTCCAGAAATGGATGATGATACTGTTCTAATTGACGCAATGTTGGGCTCGGGTTTATCAAGACCACTCGAAGGTTTACTAGCCGATGTGGTAAAATCTCTTAATACTTTGCAGAATGAAAGGCTTGCGGTAGATATTCCTACAGGTTTATTTGCTGATGATAATACTGAAAACAGCTTTGATGCAATTTTTAACGCACATGTGACGCTTACATTTCAATGTCCTAAGCTTAGCATGGTGCATAAGGATACCGCGCATTTTGTTGGTCAAATCGAGGTTTTGGATATTAACTTAGATGAGGCCTTTATTGAAAGAATGTCTTCTTTGTATTCATACCTTACACCTGATCAAGTTGCCGACTTATATAAGCCAAGGGAAAAATTTTCATATAAAGGAACCTACGGTCACGCTTTACTAATCGCAGGAAGCTATGGCAGTATGGGGGCAGCCCTGATGAGCGGAAAGGCTTGCTTGAGAAGCGGGACAGGGTTGCTTACAGCTTTTATTCCAAAATGTGGAGTAGAACTTTATCAAAATGCCTTACCCGAAGCAATGGTGATTTCTTCAGAAAATGAAAAGGTAATTTCTGGTTTACCAGATTTAGCAAAATACAATGCGGTAGGAGTGGGGCCAGGGTTGGGAACTTCTTCTGAAGCGTCTAAAACTCTAGAAAGCCTACTAGGAGCCTTTGATGGCAAAATGGTGCTTGATGCTGATGCCCTAAATATTTTAGCTGCTAAACCTATGTTATTAAAAAACCTCTCGGCCAATACTATTCTAACTCCCCATCCCGGAGAGTTCAAAAGGCTTATAGGTCTCCAAGAACTAAAGCCAGATTACTTAGAAAGATTGAGGGAATTTGCTAAAAAACATTCCATAATTATTGTTTTAAAAGCCGCCATTACGGCTATTGCCGCGCCCGATGGACAAATCTATTTTATGGATTATGGCACCCCGGCTTTGGCAAAAGGAGGTAGTGGAGATGTGCTCACAGGTATTATTACAGGCCTTTTGGCTTCTGGTTATGAGCCTTTGCATGCGGCACAATTAGGCGTTTACCTTCAAGGAATAGCGGCCCATTTTGCAAGTGATGAAACTTCAGCGGAAGCGTGTTTGGCTACAGATGTAATTCACGCTTTGGGCAAGGCGTTTAAAACGTTGACTGTTTAAACAAAACGTAGTGCTGACCATTTGGAGAAGTCCATTCCATGAGTTGTTCAAGTTTATTTTCCTTGCGTACTAATTCTAAGGAAACCCCATGTTGAATAGAAGGATAATAAGGATCATATATGAAAAGTGCAGGTTGCGGAAGCTGATCCATTCTGAAATAATAGCTCCAATTGCTCCGGTAATCGTAATCAATAAAATTTATACCTAATGCAAGTGCCATGTATGGTTTATCAATCACAAAATGTTCGTATTCCGGGTAGTTTTGTTTTATGTAGGAACCTATTTCATTTTGTATAAAATAATCCTCACTGTTTCGTTTTAGATGTGCATTGTAGTAGGAAGAGGCATCCGATGTGCTAAATATCCAGCCAAATTGAACCAATAGAATAAAAGTTGGTAGTACGAATGCTTTAACTTTAAATAGTTGAGATGAGTAGTCTTTGAGTAAAATCACCCCATCCAGCATAATTAGCCATAGTAAAGGAAACACAGTAATCAAAGTGCGGGATAACCCTGCGCTGCCATAAATACCTAAAGCCCATACCACTGTGTGTCCTACCAACAATGAGAAGAATATACCATGTACCAACCATAATTCTGACTTCCACTTAAAATTTCTTTGGATAAAAGCTTTTCGAAAAAATTGAAACAGCCCCAGCACTGCCAGAAGCATAAATGGCAAACCAAGCATACTGGTCATTAATTTAATATAATGCAACCATTCGCCATGGCCATATACAGAGCCAGTAGGGTTATAGGGTACTTCAAAAATCCACAATGGACTTTCTAAATATAAAGAACCCACCAAAGCGTAAATAATGTAGCCTGCAAGTAAAAGAGGAGTGAGTTTCCAGCTTTTATTTAAAATAGCAAAAACAAAAAAGAAGAGAAGAAAAACCTGTGCCTCTGATCTACAGAAAGGCAGGAATGAGGCTAAAAATAAACCCCATCCGATTTTGCCACTAAGGCAGAGATATACAGCACCAATTACAACCAAAGACGAAAAAGGCTCAGTAAGCCCGCTAAAAAGAAATGTGTAATACGCGGGTGCTACAAAGGCCATGATGGAAATAGCCCAAGGCCAAGGTTTAGAAAGCCGTATAGCAATGAGTGAAGCCAAATAAGAACTTAGCACTCCACACAGTATATTGAATAACTTAATGCCAATAAAACCAAACTGAGCCCAAGGGGAAGCAAATAATGTGAAAAAAGGTTTACCCCAATGATCAAAAAAATTAGCTGGTTCTTTCCATGACAGTTGGGCAAAAAAGAAATGTGTAATAGAGTCTCCGCCACCTCCAGTTCCATCGGTAACAAAGGCCAAAACCCATAGCACTAAAAGAATAATAGCATGAGTTAATAATAAAATACGTTTTGTCATAAGATGGAAATGTCACCTTTTCCTTCACGTATAATTTCTGGGCTTCCTGAAGTGAGATCTATAACGGTAGACGCAAAATTGTCTCCAATTCCGCCATCAATAACCAAATCCACCACATTGCCATATTTTTCTAAAATCAGCTCTGGATCGGTAGTATAGTCAATGATTTCATCTTCATCATGCACAGAAGAAGCAATGATAGGGTTTCCAAGCGCCCGCACTATTTCTCGTGGAATATTATTATCAGGAATACGAATACCAATCGTTTTCTTTTTACTCTTAAAGATTTTTGGAATGGCAGAACTGGCATCTAATATAAAGGTGTACGGACCAGGCAAAGCTCGGTTTAGTAATTTGTAGGTTGGCGTATCTACTTGCTTAGTATACTCTGAAAGGTGAGACAGATCCGAAAAAATGATTGAAAAATTGGCTTTTTCAACCTTAATATCTTTCAAACGCGCTATTTGCTCCAGTGCTCTGGATTTAGTAATGTCACATCCAAAGGAATAAACAGTGTCAGTAGGGTAAATTATAACACCGCCTTTTTTTAAAACGTCTATTACTTTTTGAATTGCCTTTGGATTCGGATTTTCAGGATAAATTCTTACTAATTCTGCCATGGTTAAATTTTAATGACCCAAAATAAAAAATGCCTCTGAATATTCAGAGGCATTAAAAATATAAATGTTGCTTTTGCTCTATTGAGCAGCTTTTTTGTGATCAGCAAGAAATTTTTCCAAACCAATATCAGTAAGCGGGTGATTGAGCAAACCTGTAATGGAGCTTAATGGACCAGTAATTACATCAGCGCCAATTTCAGCACAGTCAATTACGTGCATAGTGTGGCGAACTGAAGCAGCAAGGATTTCAGTTTCAAATCCGTAATTGTCATAGATTAGGCGAATCTTTTCGATCAACTCTAAACCGTTGGTTGAAATATCATCCAAACGACCAATAAATGGAGAGACATAAGTGGCTCCGGCTTTAGCCGCCAAAAGTGCTTGGCCTGCAGAGAATACTAGAGTGCAGTTGGTTTTAATACCGTTGTCGCTAAAGTATTTGAGAGCCTTAATACCGTCTTTAATCATGGGTACTTTTACAATGATTTGTGGGTGAAGAGCAGCAAGGGCTTCCCCTTCCTTGATCATTCCTTCAAAATCAGTTGAAATAACCTCTGCACTCACATCACCATCTACCAATTCGCAGATTTTCAAATAGTGTTGCTTGATGTTTTCTTCACCTGTAATGCCTTCTTTGGCCATAAGTGATGGATTGGTAGTTACACCATCCAATACTCCAAGATCTTGAGCTTCTTTGATTTGTTCAAGATTAGCGGTATCAATAAAAAATTTCATGGTAAATGTTTATTGTGAGCTGCAAAAGTAGAAAGTAAAACAGTATCAACCTTAGTGAAGTTGCTTTTTTGATAAATCGTTTTTGTGAGCCAAGGATAGATTGAAGAAAAACTCGCTTCCTTCACCAACTTTTGATTTTAGGCATAGCTCACTTTTATGAAGACCTACAAGTTCTTTACAAAGGCTTAGGCCAAAACCCGTACCTTGCTCTTTGGCAGTTCCCTCTGTAGTAAATCTTCCCGGACCTTGAAACAGCTTCTTTTGATTTTCCTTAGACATTCCCTGGCCATTGTCTTTTACACAAATTGATGCCGTATTCCCATTGATGTGCGATGCTACCTCCACCAATCCAGTTTCGGGCTGTACATACTTTATAGAGTTGTTTACCAGATTTCTCAAAACCGTTTTAATCATCTCTCTATCTCCTGAAACCACAAGGTCTTCGGGTATATTCATAGATAATTTTATTTTTTTGGAAACACTCTTTTCGTAGCAGGCTTCAAAAACTTCTGCTACAAGTTGCTTTAAATTAAACGGCACGAGCTTTATTTCTAAACCACCTGTTTGAGTTTTTATCCAATCTAACAGGCCATCCAGAAGGCTTTTGGTTTTATCAAAGTTTCCATGAAGTAATGAGAAAAGATGCAAAAGTTCTTCTTTGGGAAACTCATCCGGAGTTTCGAGCACAAGTTCGGATAAGGAATGAGCTGAGTATACAGCATCTTTAAGGTCATGTGCGAGTATGGAGAGCATGCGTTCTTTCGCTTTATTGCTTTCTTCTAAAGAACTGTTTTGTTCAGACATTTTCACATTGTACTCATGCTCTTTGGTAATGTCATTAGAAACCACCACCAAACCCGCGTAGGTGCCATCACGGTGTGTAATGGATGAAAAATTTTCGAGGAAGTAAAGCCTTTGATTATTAACACTGAATTGAGAAATTTCTTTCCAGTGTGGAACTGTCCTGGATTTTTTCAGTGACTGTTGCCAGCTGGAAAGAGCTTTTGTTCCCGCTAATTTTTCTTCTAAAATATCTCCGGCTTTCAACTCTACATTGATCCATTTCTTAAAAAACTTTGTAGCAGGTTTGTTTATAACTCGAATAACACCATCCGGACCCAGTGAAATAATCAGACTTTCCGTTCTATTAATCACGGCTAGTATCCTGAGGTTTAACTCTCGCTGATTTCTTTGGTTGGCATTCAATTTTGCATTAAGTCGCGTTACAATGTAAGCCACTAAAGCCAAAAGCAAAATGAGTATCACGGAGGCCACAAGTAACCCTTTTTGATCTTCGATGGTTGATGAATATGCGTTGGTGGTGTTTTGCAGCTCACTGTTTTCTTGTTCAGCCTGTACCATCTGCCCACTCATCGTTAATAGATCTTTTAGCACAGCGCTACTTTGCGTAATAAAGGTGTCCTTAAGCAGGGATATACGTTCGGCATATCTTAACGCTTCCTGAAAGTTATTTTGTTTTAAAGCGATTTCTTTGCTGATGTTAGCAAACTCTAGGGCTTCTTTATGATTTTTTAAGGCTAATGCTTCTGTATAGCCTCTTTCAGCATAGATTTTTGCTTGCGAATAATTTTGTGATGAAATCTCGAGTTTACACAAATTGTGATTGAGTTCATCTTTAAGCGCTGCTTCGGAGTTATTGTAAACCGATAAGTTTAAGTCATCCAATATTGGGCGTGCAGCCGTCAAATTATTTTCTAATATTCTAAGTTGGCTTTTTTTGAGTTGCAGCTTTTTATACCAAATGTTAGATGGCAAGAGTCCGCTGATGCTAAGCCCTTTATTAATCACAGAATCAGCTTCTTGATATTGCCCGGCATTGATATATAATGTGCCGAAATAACTATAACTGTGTGCAATCAAATCTGGTTGCAACAGAGGAAGCCTGTAGTCAAGAGCATTTCTAAACGAGCTTAAGGCGGAGGTATAATCGTTGAGATACATTTGGCAAAGCCCAATATTATTATACGCCAGAGATTTGCCAAAGGCCTCATTGCTTTGGTCTGCAGAGTCAAACAACTTGATTGCCGGTTGGTAAAACTTTAGAGCCTCTTCATACTGCCCTAATTTAAAGAGTATAGTTCCTAATTCTATTTGTACATATCCGGAGCGATATTGTAGATCAGTCGTTTGATTATAAAGGTTTATACTTTTTTTATAATCTAAGCTAGCTTCTTTGAAATTAGAATTAGCTAAGTGCAAAGCTCCTTTTATTTCTAAAATTTTAGCCAGTGATGAAGTTTGGTTGTTTTTATTGGTAAAACTACTGGCCGAATCCAAATACCTTTGTGCTAAGGCTGGATTTGTAGCGTTTATATCCCAAGCATGTTGTTGAAAATAGTCTATAACACTGTCCATATTAACAGTGTACTTATCTTCTAAAATACCATTGGATACTTGCCCAAAAGTAAAAGGTATGGTCAAGATAGAAGCAAGAAGAATTAATACAATATAGCTGTTGGTCAGCTTCATTAATCGCGTTAGAGGTTATGGTTAATGGGGTACTAAAGTAAGAAAGGTAACACAATTTGTCCTTTAATACGGAGTAAGCTGCTCTATTTTTTTAGTGGGAGGAAAAAAAGGCAAGCGATCCATATCACACCGCTCGACCAGATACCCTTGCTACGTTCCCGTCCTGGGGGAGTTCACCAGGAGCTGGTTGTATGGGACTTGCCTTAGTCGGCAAAAGTAGTATAAACATTGGAAACATTAAAACTTTCTTCACTTTTCTCACAGGGCATTTTATCTATATTTGTCGCCTATCCTAAAACATAGAATTTAAAAAATGAACAATGCCGTAAAAACTGCAGCCTCCAAGTTTGGTCCCATCATAGCTGCCATTGGTATAACTTACACATTAATAGCTTACTTGGTAGATATGCGTCTCATGGTAAATATGTGGGCGGGTATGACACTATGGTTAATAAACTTTGTATTGTTAATTATTTCTGTGCGCACCGCTAAGAAAATGATGGGAGGTTTTATTTCATTCAAAAATGCATTTTCAACATTTCTTTTGACCTATGTTTTAGCCACCTTACTTTCAACAGGCTTTAATATGATTCTTTTTGGTGTAGTAGACACTAATGCAGCTGAAGAACTGCAGGAGCTTACCATTGAAACTTCTGTGTCTTTCATGGAAAACTTTGGAACACCTGAATCAGAGATAGAAAAGCAGGTTGAGGCAATGGAAGAAAATAATGCATTTGCTTTAGTAAATCAGGTGCAAGGCTTTTTTTGGGGAGTAATAATCTACGCGATTTTAGGTCTTATTGTGGCAGCAGTAATGAAAAAAGACAAGCCCGTTTTTGAGTATGAATCTCAAGATACTGACAACGAATAGATGGACATTTCTATAGTAATTCCTCTTTATAATGAAGACGAGTCCTTACCGGAGCTTTACAGGTGGATAGCCAAAGTAATGGTAACCAACAATTATACTTACGAAGTAATTTTTGTAGATGATGGCTCCACCGATAATAGTTGGCAGGTTATTACTGAATTGGCTGCTGCTCATCCCGAGGTAAAAGCAATCAAATTCAGACGTAACCACGGAAAGTCAGCAGGCCTTAATGTAGGCTTTGAGGCTGCGCAAGGCGATGTGGTTTTTACCATGGATGCTGATCTTCAGGATAGCCCGGATGAAATACCAGGAATGCGCGCCATGATTGTAGATGAAGGTTATGATCTTGTCAGTGGCTGGAAGAAAAAACGTTACGATCCAATTTCTAAAACTATTCCAACCAAGCTTTTTAACTGGGCTACACGCAAAATGAGCGATATCGAGTTGCATGATTTTAATTGCGGCTTAAAAGCGTATAAACATGATGTGGTAAAAAATGTAGATGTACATGGAGAAATGCACCGGTACATTCCTTTTTTGGCAAAAAATGCCGGATTTAAAAAGATAGGGGAGAAAGTAGTAGAACACCGTGCCCGAAAATATGGTACTACCAAGTTTGGCCTTGAGCGTTTTGTTAATGGCTTTTTAGATTTAGTAACCCTTGCCTTTATTTCCAAGTTTGCCAAGCGCCCCATGCACTTCTTTGGCCTTTTCGGAACGCTTATGTTTTTAATAGGCTTTGGAGCTGTAATATATATTGGAGCTGATAAACTGTGGGCTTTGCATGTTGGTGAAAAAGCACGCTTGGTAACCGATATTGCGTGGTTTTACATTTCCCTTACATCAATGATTTTAGGAACCATGCTTTTCCTCACAGGTTTTATAGCTGAGCTTATCGTTCGCAACAGCGGAAGAAAAAGTGAGTACACCGTAGGTCAACGCTTAAACTTGGATTAGCATCGTGAAGTTTACCCTTATTTCGCCCACCTTCAAAAGACCGGATGAAGTAACCGAGTTTTTAGAAAGCCTGCTTTCACAAAATCACCACAGCTTTGAAGTGATACTTGGCGATGGAACTCCCGGAGATACTTTGCGTCCCGAGCTGAAGCGATTTGAAAGCAATGGCCATTATCCATTGACCATTGTGTATGAAGAGTACCTTTCGGTGAGTGATGGACGAAACAGGGCGGCTGAACATGCCAAAGGGGAGTACATCATTTTTTTAGATTCAGATTGTATCATTCCTGAAAATTATCTTAATAATATTGAAGACTACTTAAAGCAAAATCCTTTGGATGCCTTTGGCGGACCGGATGCTGCTCATAAAGATTTTACCACTTTACAAAAGGCGATTTCCTACAGCATGACTTCCATTTTTACCACCGGAGGAATTCGTGGTAAGAAAAATCACGTGGGAGCTTATCACCCTCGTGGTTTTAATATGGGTATGAAACGCTCAGTTTTTGAGGCGGTTGGTGGATATTCTGAGTTTCGCTGTGGCGAGGATATTGAGCTGAGTATTCGCATTATTAAAGCCGGTTACAAGGTTGGACTAATTGAAGAAGCCTTTGTGTATCACAAGCGCAGAACCAGCTTGAAGCAGTTTTTCAAACAAGTGTTTCGATTTGGTGCAGCCCGCATCAACATTTACAAACGCCATAAGGAAGAGCTTAAGTTGACCCACATGTTTCCTTTTGCCTTTTTACTTTTTATGATCACCGTTGTGGTGCTTCAGTTTACACCTTTTACTGAATTGGCTTTATACGCAGCGGGAGCCTTTGCCGCATATTTAGTAGCCATTTTTGCAGGGGCTTTGCTCGAAAGCCAAAATATAGGTGTTGCATTTTTGTCTATCGCTACTTCCATTACCATGCTTAGCGGTTATGGCTGGGGTTTTTTTAGGAATTGGTGGGCCTATAATATTGCTGGGAAAGAGGGGGGATTGAAGTTGTAGTTGTGTAATAAGTGACACAGATTTAAATCCAAAATAACGGGTGAAAGCTTACAGTTATCTTCAGCTGAAGTCTTCTTTTTTCTTGAAATTCAAATTAAGCACAGGTATATATAACTTTCCGATCCTATTCAAGAGTCCAATCTGAACTCCTTTAAAATCATCTGAGCTATTAAATAAACCTATTTGTAGGCCTTTACCTCGCTTACATGAGTTGGTAACTCCAAGTTGAAGCCCATTTAAAATCCAACACCCATTGAAGCCGGCAATTTCAACACCTTGCATAAGACCAACCCTTGTCCATCCGGCAGAGACTATCAATCCTTGCGCCTTGATACTTTGAGCTTCAAATATTGAAATTCCGATGCCGCTCAATCTGGGTATATAAAACCCAAAACCATTAATTGAAAGTCCCTTAAAATGGCTGTTGCTCAATAGTCCAAATGTAGAAACGGATAACCCGTTTACGCTGCTGGTAATCCAAGAATCTAGCGTATCATTAAGATTGCTTAGATCAAATGTGTCGGGAATAATAAAAGTTGAACCCGGAGTAAACATTGTCGCAAATCCTCTCCCGATAATCTCCAAGTGAAAGCCGTTGGAATACTGATGTTTATTAATGGCATTGGTAATTGTTAGTCCATTATTTTTAGAATAATTTTTTGGAAAGAGAGCAATTACATTGTTAGTCTTCCACTTGATTGAATCTGCGGAATTCTGTGAATAGAGGTTTGCAGGTACACTGGTTACTAACAAGAGTATTAAAAAACATTTCAGAGAGGATTTGATCATAAATTTTAAGATGAAGTAGAAGGGCTATTAAAGCGTGTTGTTTAATTTTAGATACACAATGTAATAAAGAAATCGAACGTAGAGAACGGTTCTGCGTCAGTGGAGATTTGTAATCCGTTCTAAGTACTAAACTACTATATGCGGAACCAGCTCCGTGAGCGGAGTACAAAGCTATGTCTCCCTCGGGAGGGGTGCCTGAAAGGCGGGGAGAAAAACAGCTTGATATAATTCACAATTAGATCTTTTTTAAAACGGTATACTGCCACCCTAAGCCCGATATTTCTTATAATTTTGCGGCTTCTTACTAATTTCAAAAAATAGTATGTCTGTAAAACCGAGCTTGCCCAAAGGCACACGCGATTTGCTGCCCGAGGCGATGCAAAAGCGCGAATATATTTTGAGCGTCCTAAAAGAGGTGTTTCGCAAGTATGGCTTTTTGCCCATCGAAACTCCAGCTATGGAAAACCTGAGCACCCTTACCGGAAAGTATGGTGAAGAAGGTGATCGATTGATTTTTAAAATATTGAACTCTGGAGATAAACTCGACAGAGCTATAAAAGGAACAGGTAGAGGCTTTATAAGCAGTTATACTGATTTAGTTGATCAAAAGGAATTAGAAAATTTCGCAAAAGGAAAAGTGGATCAGGATGCAAGTGAACCTTCCTTAAACTCTTATTATAATGAAAAGAAGTCAGCAATAATTGAAGACTTAAGTGAAAAAGCTCTTCGCTACGATCTTACTGTGCCTTTTGCGCGCTTTGTAGTTCAAAACCAAAATGAGCTTCATTTTCCTTTTAAGCGTTTTCAAATACAGCCGGTTTGGCGTGCAGACCGTCCACAAAAAGGACGCTTCCGCGAGTTTTATCAATGCGATGCTGATGCAGTAGGATCTGACTCTTTGCTTTTAGAGCTGGAGTTTATCCGCATGTATGACGAGGTTTTCAAAACACTTGGCGTGGATGCAGCCATTCACATGAATAATAGAAAACTCTTAGGTGGTTTAGCCGCAGCACTTGGCATTACCGAAAGGTTAGGAGAGTTTACCATCATTTTGGATAAGCTGGATAAGATTGGTGAGGAAGGCGTAAGAAAAGAATTGGACAAAAATGGTTTTGACCCGAAAGTAGGAGATGGCCTTTTTGAAATAATAGGAGCTACCGGAAGTAATGAAGATAGATTGGAGGTTGTTTCCAAATTGGTTTCTTCTACTGAAGTTGGCGCCAAAGGAGTAGAGGAAGCTAAGTTTTTACTAGAAAACTTGAAACAGCTAAATCTTAAAAATGAAGTGGTGCTGGACATCAGTCTGGCCCGT
>JAUHWX010000217.1 GCA_030427285.1 Bacteroidia bacterium | reverse complement strand
TGTTATGACCAAACCGTTTGGACCTTTAATATCATAAGAATTCCAGAGTCCAGCCGTCATAGGTGAACAGTCACGGTAAGCAGTCACGGTAAATACATACTGGTTATTACCTATACACTCCCAAGTGATATGACCACCATAGTCGTGGCTTGCCCATAATGATGATGAAAATAGAAAACAGATAAAACCAATAAAGCGCATAGTATAGTTAGTTTAAGTTCACTTCAAATATAATGCTGTATTTCAATATCAAAGGAACTCACAACCTTCCGTTATTTGATACCAAATAAAAAAATCCAAACTGCTATTAAGCTAGTTTGGATTTTATGTAGTTCGACTTACTTAAGAGGCTATTGAAACATCACCTTTTGAATAGACGTAGCAATGGCATCTGATATTTTAACAAAATACAGCCCCGCAGAAAGATCACCCCTTTCTATTACTATTGATGCATCCGTGGTGCTTACTTCAGAAACCAACTTTCCGTTTACATCCAAGATTTGGATTTTGCTGTTCTCACTTAAACCCTCAATTGTAAAACGGTTTGCCGCAGGGTTTGGATAAACTCTAAAGTTTGCCGAGGTATTTTCATTTAGGCTCACAACCTGTACATCGGTATTCAGTGAAAACGGCAATAGATAGCTGGAAGGTTGTGTTGGAAATTGCGCAAAACCTCCCTCATAAGAACCCTTTACAGTAATTCCATTATGGAAAGGTGTCATTGGATAGCTTATATTTTCCAGCATACTAAAGGTATAAGCAGAGTCTCCGCTTATCGCAATGGTATAATCTGTATTTGCTGAAAGGGTATAATTAACGGGGATGGTAACCAAACCGTCCATTGGGCGCTGTAATGTTACATCAGTTGTATAAAGCTCCATTTGGTTGGCATCATAAATCTTCAAGTTCAAATCATAACCTGTAGACTTTTTAGCAAATAAATCTACCAAACCAGGAATACTCACAGATTGTAAACTTGCAGATTGACTCAGGGCAAAGGTCACCCCATGGCTTCCTGCTACGGGTAGGTTTGTGCCGTTGTAGCTTCCCATACTTGGGTCAGAAACTGAGAAAGAAGAACCTGCGTTAATATTCACTGTGTCTGACAATAATGTACATGGACCAATCGCTCCCTTTACCCAATAATCACCATAACCTAAAATAGGCAGTGTATCATGTGGGTAACTAAATGGAATGCCATTATAATACCACATAGTGCTAGTGGCCGGATTGGCATCTGTCAGTTTTATGTGCGATCCGCTTTGTGCCAAGGTAAATGCAGCGGGTGTAGTAACCTCTACATATACTGAATCCATTTCATTGGTAGTTGGATCAGTTAAATAATAATAACCTGAAGCACTTGGCGATGCCATAGGACTAGCCACTGTTGGATCGGACAATCCTGCTACAGGAGACCATGAGTAATTTCCACTTTTTGAATAACCATTAAGCGCTACCGAATCTCCAGCGCATACCTGCACAGTATCACTTGAAATATTTAACGCCTTCTGAACAACTACTGTAAGAGAAATATTAGCAATACCCGGATAAGGACATTGATTGTCGTTCATAGAGAATACAAAGTGATGGTAAGGGTTATTAGCATGTGCGTTGGTTATACCCCAATTAAATTCAATATTGTTACTCAAAGATTTAGTGTATCCCACCTGCGGAGCAACCGGTTTTACAGTTGCACCATAAGCTGTTCCAGCAGGGCTCCAAGAAGTATCCAGGCTGCTACCTTGCGCGTGAAAAGATATATTCTGAGCCAAAAAAGTAACGGGGTCAATACCAAAATCTGAGGCATTAATATCAAAATTCAGAGTATCACCAACAGCAACGTAAGCTTTGTAAGCGAAGTCTGAAAGCTTAATAACCTGACTATAAATTGAGGTATCAATATATGTATTTGGAGCGTCATTGGATGATGAAGGACTATTGTACATAACAGAAAATTCTCGATTAACCCTCGAAATCAAAACACCATTTCTCCATTGCTCTACATCCACATTCAAAGCATACAAGCCATTAGAAGCAGTCTGTACATCATAAGAAATAAGGCCTGAATTACCATCTATGGAAACAGCGCCATTAGAAGCATTGGTGGCTGAGCTAGGAAAAGGACTACTAGCACTATAACCAGCAGAATATGCACCTATTCCGGTAGCAGATGTTCTAAATCCCACCAAAGTTTGATACAGTGAGTCTTGTGGATTATCAGACTCCGCACGAACTGAGTAGGTATTGTTTCCAGCTGTCAATATTTGGTTGGGGGTTACCGTAAAATAAGGAGAACTGACATTTGCCCCAGGAAACATGGTAGATTTAATGTAATATGCCGAGCTTGAAGGTCCGTTCATATTAACAACCGAACTTGGCATGCAGCAACTGGAATGAGTAAAATCCCAACCTGCTGCCGTTGGTGTTCCTGCCAACGTGATTGGTGCAGGCCGACCTGACATCCCATCATTTCTATACGTCCACATTTCCACCGCACCACTACCAGATAGACTACCGCAAGAAATCGCCCCAGCTCCTGTGCATATTGGAGAAATATCCAACTGGCTAACAAGGCTTACAGTGATGGCACCATTTGGCCCTGTAATAGTCTGTGTAGTACCAAAACCCGCAGAGGACATACCACAGTCTTTGTAAAGTCTCAGTTCAAAAATAAACTGGCCATTGACAGTCTTTTCCCATGTGATTTCGCCACCCAGCATATGTGAAGCAAAGCCTACATAGCTAAAGAGAGATAATAAAATTAGAAGTAATTGCTTTTTCATCAGTTGTTTTGTTTGTTGAATAATGATGCAAGAATATCAAATAAACTGTAGGAAAAACACTTCAAACTATTTTAAGGTAATACTCGTCAATTTATCGACAGTTACTTTTAGTTGAACACCTTCCCCGGATTCATAATGCCTGCTGGGTCAAAAGCTTGTTTTATACTCTTTTGTAAATCCAGCATTTTATCAGAAAAAACCACATCGAGATAATCTTTTTGAACGTAGCCAATTCCGTGCTCACCACTTATAGTTCCACCAAGGCTTTTTACGAGTTCAAAGATTTCTCTGATTCCTTTTGGCAATTCATTCTCCCAGTCATGGTCACTCATATCGGCTTTTACAATGTTTACGTGCAGGTTGCCATCACCAGCATGGCCGTAGCACACAGACTTAAAACCATACTTAGCACCAATATCTTTTACACCTTTTAGCAGCTTAGGCAACTCAGCCCTTGGCACCACAGTATCTTCTTCTTTATACACTGAATTTGACTTTACGGCCTCTCCTACTCTTCGCCTCAGCTTCCACAAAGCATCTTTGTCATTTTGGTTATCCGCAAATAGCACTTCTCCTGCATCAAAATCTGCTACTATTTCTGTTATTTTTTCACAATCTTTAAAAAGCACTTCTTCATGATCTCCATCTACTTCTATTAATAAATGCGCCTGCACTTCTTCACCAATCGGTAGCTGTACATCTTCCACATATTTTAATGTCCAATCGATAGCATCGCGCTCCATAAACTCCATGCCGCTTGGTGTAATTCCTGCTCTAAAAATGGCCGATACGGCCTCGCAAGCTTTTTCTGCGGAAGCGAAAGGAACCAACATCAGTAAGTTTTGCTTAGGGTAAGGAATTAGTCGAAACACCGCTTTGGTGATTACACCCAGCGTCCCTTCACTTCCCACCATAAGTTGTGTAAGGTTAAAACCTGTACTGTTCTTTAAAACATTGGCTCCGGTCCAAATTATTTCTCCGGTGGGCAGAGCTACTTCCAAGTTCAAAACATAAGCATTGGTCACTCCATATTTTACCGCTTTGGGGCCACCAGCGTTTAGGGCAAGGTTGCCACCTAAAAAACAACTTCCCCAGCTACTTGGGTCGGGTGGGTAGAAAAGGCCTTTTTCTTTACATGCTTCATGAAACACCTGATTGATAACTCCTGGCTCTACGGTAGCTTGAAGATTTCGCTCATCTATTTCAATAATTTTATTCATCCGCTCCAGCGAAAGATTAACGCCACCAAAAAGTGGAAGTGCACCACCGCTCAACCCTGTTCGCGCCCCAGAGGGGGTAACCGGAATTTTATGCCCTGTACAAATTTTGAGTATGGCTGCCACCTCATCCGCTGAAGCCGGCTTTACCACAAGCTCTGGCAAAAAGCTAAAATCCTCAGTTTCATCATGTGAGTATTTTTCAAGGTCTTCATTTGAGGTGTAGACATTACCTTTGCCCACTACCATTTCAATTTTGCTACTCAGCTCCGGAGTGATACTATTGTAGTGCATCTCTTGTAAATATTCTATTTTCGTCAATCTTTTATTAAAAATCCAAATATGATAAGGACTACATTTTCTGTACTAATGCTTGTTGGAATGTGCTTTCAAGCTTCCGCCCAAGGTAAAAAAGTTACCCTTGAAGACGTGTGGAAACGCTATGAATTTGCAGCACGCAGTACCTCAGCTTTAAATTCAATGAATGACGGACTACACTATACCGCCATCACCAAAACAGACAATGGCCCAACACTTGAAAAATTCAGCTACAAAACCGGAGAGTCGGTTGGCCTTATCATTTCGGCAAATGTAATTGAAGAGCAAACCGGAAAGCGTATAAATTTTGTCGATTATGAGTTTAGCCCAAACGAAGACAAAGTTCTTTTGGCTACAGATCAGGAGTCGATTTATCGCCACTCTAGCAAAAGCCGTTACTACGTTTATGACCTTAAAAATGGTAAGCTAGATTCACTGGCAACTGAAGGAAAACAGCAATTGGCCACTTTTTCACCTACGCGAAATCAAGTAGCTTTTGTAAAGGATAACCGCCTGCATATTCAGGATTTTGATAGCGGCAGTCGTGAGCTTGTTTCTTTTGGAAAAGGAGAAGATGACGCCTTTATAGCGGGTGCCGTGGATTGGGTTTACGAAGAAGAATTTAGCTTTCACAAAGGTTTTGAATGGTCGCCTGACGGAGATTACATTGCCTACTACCAAACTGACGAAAGAGAAGTTCCACAGTTTACCATGGATATTTATGGCAAGGGACTTTACCCATCAGAAGATGAATTTAAATACCCAAAAGCTGGTGAGCCAAACAGTGATGTAAGTATTCAC
>JAUHWX010000014.1 GCA_030427285.1 Bacteroidia bacterium | reverse complement strand
TTGTAACAGAAAACATGGTAGGACATAAGCTTGGTGAATTTTCACCAACCCGAACGTACCGAGGCCATGGAGGTAATAAAAAAGATAAAGGTAAGCGCTAATTTTCACGACATGGGTGCCAGAAAAAGAAACAGAGCAGAAGCTATAAAGGAGGCTAGGAAAACCGTAGCCATCGCAAAGCTTAACAATTGCCCTACATCTCCCAGAAAGATGAGATTAGTGGCTGACATGATTCGCGGTTTAGAAGTAGAAAAAGCACTTTTCTTGCTAAAGCATAGCAGTAAAGAAGCTAGTGGCAGGTTAGAAAAACTGTTGCTTTCTGCACTTAACAACTGGGAACAGAAGAATGAAGGTGAGCGTATGGAAGAGGCTAAACTATATGTGAAAGAAATTTCAGTAGATAGTGCTCGTATGCTTAAGAGAATTCAGCCGGCTCCCCAGGGTCGTGCACACCGCGTTCGCAAAAGAAGCAACCACGTAACTGTGATTGTAGATGCGAAAGTGAAGCAAGAAGAAGTAGTTAACGATAGTAATTCATAACCGAATGGGACAGAAGACAAACCCGATAGGTAACAGATTAGGTTTTATCCGCGGATGGGACAGTAACTGGTATGGTGGTAGAGATTATGGTGATAAACTTGCCGAAGACGATAAGATCAGAAAGTATCTTTACGCTCGTCTATCAAAAGCAAGTGTAGGACGTATCATTATTGAGCGTACACTAAAATTGGTAACCGTAACCATTACCACTAGTCGTCCTGGTATTATTATCGGTAAAGGTGGACAAGAAGTTGATAAACTGAAGGAAGAGCTTAAAAAGCTTACCAAGAAAGAAGTTCAAATCAACATCTTCGAAATTAAAAGACCAGAGCTTGACGCGAAATTAGTAGCAGATAGCATCGCTCGCCAGATTGAAGGTCGTATTAGCTTCCGTAGAGCAATTAAGATGGGTATCGCTGCAACCATGAGAATGGGTGCAGAAGGTATCAAGATTCAAGCCTCTGGAAGATTGAACGGTGCAGAAATGGCACGTTCTGAAATGTACAAAGACGGAAGAACTCCTCTGCATACATTTAGAGCAGATATTGATTATGCTTTAGCTGAAGCTCATACTACATACGGTATCATTGGTATCAAAGTATGGATTATGAAAGGCGAAGTATACGGAAAGAGAGACCTAAGCAACCTACTTGGCACTGCCGGTAAAGGTGGTAAGCAACAAGGTGGTGGCGGTAGAGATAACCGTGGCGCAGGTAGAAGAAAAAGAAAATAGGATTTTAAAGAGGGCATTTTACAATGTTACAACCTAAGAAAACAAAGCACAGAAAGCAGTTTAAAGGCAAAATGAAGGGAAACGCTCAACGCGGATCTCAGATAGCCTTTGGAAGTTTTGCCATCAAGGCGTTGGACGAAAAGTTCATCACTTCACGCCAAATTGAGGCCGCCCGTATTGCTGCTACGAGGTACATGAAGAGAGAAGGTCAGTTATGGATTAGAATTTTTCCAGACAAGCCTATCACCAAGAAGCCTGCTGAAGTACGTATGGGTAAAGGAAAGGGTGCTTTAGATCACTGGGTAGCTGTTGTAAGACCTGGAAGAATCATCTTTGAACTGGATGGTGTGAATTCAGAAATCGCAAAAGAAGCCCTTAGACTGGCAGCTCAAAAACTTCCGGTAAAAACTAAGTTTGTAACTAGAAGGGATTACGTAGGTGCCTAAAACACTATAGAACTATGAAAGCATCTGTTGTTAGAGAAATGACTACCCAGGAGATAAAAGAGCAACTTGAGGAACTTAAGTTGACTTACTCAAAAACTAAGATGGGACACACCATCTCACCTTTGGAAAATCCTTTGGAATTGAAGAAGGCTCGTAAGAATATAGCAAGACTGTCCACTGAGTTGCGCAGTCGTGAATTAACCAGTGAACAGCAATAAATTTCTGATGGAAGAAATTAAAAGAAATTTAAGAAAGGAACGAATTGGTGTAGTGACCAGTAACAAGATGGAAAAATCTATCACTGTTTCTGTAGAGCGTAAAAAGAAACACCCGATTTACGGTAAGTTTATTAAGCTTACTAAAAAGTTCCATGCTCACGATGACAAGAATGAGTGCAACATTGGCGACACCGTTCGCATTATGGAAACTCGTCCGTTGAGCAAAACGAAGAATTGGAGACTAGTAGAAATCATTGAAAGGGCTAAGTAATAATGTTACAGCAAGAGTCAAGATTAAAAGTAGCAGATAACACCGGAGCAAAGGAAGTACTTTGTATCAGAGTGTTAGGCGGAACCAAAAGAAGGTATGCTTCTGTAGGCGATAAGATCGTTGTTTCTGTAAAAGAAGCTACGCCAGCTGGTAACGTTAAGAAAGGAACTGTTTCTACCGCAGTAGTTGTTCGTACCAAAAAAGAAGTACGCAGAGCAGATGGATCATATATCCGCTTTGATGACAATGCTTGCGTGTTGTTAAACGCCCAGGGCGAAATGCGCGGTACCCGTGTTTTTGGACCGGTTTCCCGTGAGCTTCGTGATAAACAATATATGAGAATAGTATCTCTGGCACCAGAGGTACTGTAAATAATTGAAGATGGCAAAGTTTCACATTAAAAAAGGAGATACCGTAAAGGTACTTGCTGGTGAGTACAAAGGACAAACTGGTAAGGTAATTGAAATGCTTGGTGAAAAAAACAAAGCATTGGTAGAAGGTATCAACGTGGTGAAAAAACACGAGAAGCCCAGTGCTTCAAATCCTCAAGGAGGAATTATAGAGAAAGAAGCTCCTATCCACTTGTCAAACCTAATGTATGTAGATGCAAACGGTAAGGCGTCAAAAATCGGTCGTAAGGCTGATGAGAATGGAAAGCTTGTAAGATATTCTAAGAAAACAGAAGAGATCATTAAGTAATGAACTACGTTCCCACACTAAAAGAAAAGTACAATAGCGAGTATGCTGAGGCTCTTAGAAAAGAGTTTAACTACGCTAATGTAATGGAAGTACCTCGCTTGGAGAAGATTGTACTTTCACAAGGTATTGGAGCAGCTACTGCTGATAAGAAGTTGGTAGATTACGCCATCGATGAGATGAGCCGTATTGCCGGACAAAAAGCCATAGCTACTTACTCCAAAAAGGATATCTCAAACTTTAAGTTGAGAAAAGGAATGCCGATTGGGGCAAAAGTAACCTTGAGAGGTGAGAAGATGTATGAATTTCTTGAGCGTCTTGTTTGGTCATCTTTGCCACGTATTCGTGACTTTGGTGGTATTAAAAAGAATGGTTTTGACGGACGTGGAAATTATACTCTAGGTATTACTGAGCAGATTATCTTCCCAGAGATTGACATTGACAAAACAAATCGTATTACTGGTATGGACATCACATTTGTGACTAATGCTGGTACTGATAAGGAGGCAAAGGCATTATTAGAAAAATTCGGACTTCCCTTTAAGAAATAGACATGGCTAAAGAATCGATGAAAGCCCGCGAAGTGAAGCGGAAAGAAACTGTTGAAAAATATGCTGAAAAGCGTGCTGCACTAAAAGCTGCAGGTGATTACGAAGGATTGCAAAAGCTTCCTAAGAATGCATCTCCAGTAAGAATGCATAATCGTTGTAAGCTTACCGGTCGTCCAAAGGGCTATATGCGTCAGTTTGGACTATCGCGAGTTATGTTTAGAGAGATGGCCAACAAGGGCCTGATCCCAGGAGTTAAGAAGGCAAGTTGGTAAATTATATTTAGTACAATGGTTACAGATCCTATTGCAGATTACCTTACCCGCGTTAGAAACGCGATGCTAGCGAAACACAAGGTTGTTGAAATTCCATCTTCAAACATGAAGGTAGAGTTGAGCAAAATTTTGCTAGACCAAGGGTATATTACAAATTATAAAGTGGACGCAGATCGTGGTCCTCAAGGCACTATTAAAATTGCCTTGAAGTATGATCGTGTTACTGAAGAGCCGGCTATTCGCTCACTTGAAAGAGTAAGTAAGCCAGGTTTGAGAAAGTATTCATCGGGTAAAGATTTACCAAGGGTGATTAACGGACTTGGTATTGCTATCGTTTCTACCTCTCATGGTGTGATGACTGATAAGCAAGCCCGTAAGGAAAACGTTGGTGGAGAAGTACTTTGCTACGTTTACTAATTAAGAGAAATTAAAGAAAGCATTTTACAATGTCACGAGTAGGAAAAGCACTTATTAATGTTCCAGCAGACGTAGAGATTAAGGTTTCTGGAAGCGTAGTTTCTGTAAAAGGGAAGCTAGGTGAGTTGTCAGAAACTTTGCCAGAAAGCATTACTATTTCTCAGGAGGGAACTGAACTTACCGTATTGCGTGCAAACGAAGAAAAGCAAACCCGTGCTTATCACGGATTGTATCGCGCGTTAATCGCTAATATGATAGAAGGTGTGAGCCAAGGTTTTGAGAAAAAGCTTGAGCTTGTTGGAGTAGGATATAGAGCATCAAACCAAGGTCAAAAGTTAGACCTTTCTTTGGGATACTCTCACAACATCCTTTTTGAAATTCCAAGTGAAGTAAAGTTGGATACAGTTTCAGAGAAAGGAAAGAATCCTATCGTGATATTGAAGAGCCACGATAAGCAACTTGTAGGAATGATTGCGGCCAAAATCCGTGGATTCCGTAAGCCAGAGCCTTACAAAGGTAAAGGTGTGAAATACGTGGGCGAATACATTAGAAGAAAAGCCGGTAAAACCGCTAGTAAATAATAGAAGATGGCACTTACCAAATCAGAAAAAAGAATGCGCATTAAGCGCAGGGTTAGAAAAAGTATTAAAGGTACTGCTGACCGCCCAAGATTGGCTGTTTTTAGAAGTAATAAGGAGATTTATGCTCAACTTATCAACGATGTTGATGGTAAGACCGTAGCTTCTGCTTCTTCTCTTGAAAAAGACTTTGCCAAGGAAGGAAACAAAAGTGATATGGCGAAAGCTGTAGGAAAGAAGGTAGCTGAAAGAGCTACTGCTGCGGGCTTTGAAGTATGTGCTTTTGATCGTGGAGGATACCTCTACCACGGACGAGTTAGATCATTGGCTGAGGGTGCCAGAGAAGGAGGATTAAAATTTTAAGATACCGAGATGATTAAAGGTCATAAGAACGTACAAAGAGTAAAGCCTAGCGGATTAGAATTGACTGATCGTGTGGTAGGTATTCAAAGGGTAACTAAGGTAACTAAAGGAGGTAGAACTTTCGGTTTTTCGGCTATTGTTGTAGTAGGAGATGAGAAAGGTGTTGCTGGCTTTGGTCTTGGTAAGTCCAAGGAGGTTTCGGAAGCGATTCAGAAAGGAATTGAAGATGCAAAAAAGAACCTTGTTCGTATCCCGTTGATAAAAAATACAATTCCTCACCCACAATCTGGGAAATTTGGTGGAGCTAGAGTATTTTTGCGCCCCGCTTCAAATGGTACTGGAGTAATTGCGGGTGGTGCGATGAGAGCTGTATTGGAAAGTTTAGGCGTACATGATGTACTTGCAAAGTCGAAGGGTTCTTCTAATCCACACAACGTGGTGAAGGCTACTTTTGACTGTTTGCTGAGAATGCGTGACGCAGGAACAATAGCTAGAACTCGCGGTATTAGTGTAGAAAAGGTATTCAACGGATAAAGATATAACCGAGCATGGCTACTATAAAAATTAAACAAGTGCGCAGTAAAATTAATCGCCCAGAAGTTCAAAAGAGAACTATGGCTGCATTAGGTTTGCGCAAAATGAATCAAGTGGTGGAGCACGAAGCAACGCCACAGATTTTGGGTATGGTAAGAAAGGTTTCGCACCTTATCGAAGTAGAAGAAGTAAAGTAACACTCTTAAGATATTAAGTTATGAGTTTGAGTAATTTGAAACCAGCATCAGGATCAACCAAATCTCGCAAGCGTATTGCTCGCGGTGAGGGTTCTGGGCATGGTGGTACTTCAACACGTGGTCACAAAGGTGCCAAGTCTAGAAGTGGATACAAAAGCAAAATCGGCTTTGAAGGTGGTCAAATGCCATTGCAAAGACGTGTACCTAAATTTGGTTTCCGTAACATCAACCGTGTGGAATACCATGGTATCAACCTTGATACTTTGCAAACCTTGGTTGATGAAGGAAAAGCTACAGATAAGATTGATGTTGCTACTTTAGTGAACAATGGTCTTGCTGATAAGAGCGATCGCATTAAAATTTTGGGCAGAGGAGAGCTTAAAGCTAAGCTTACCATCGAAGCCCACGGTTATTCAAAAACTGCCCAAGCTGCTATCGAAGCACAAGGTGGTGTTGCAACAACTCTTTAAGAGACTATTGAATGAAGCGTTTTATAGAAACATTAAAAAATATCTGGAAGATTGAAGAACTCAGAGAAAAGATCCTACTTACTCTGGGTCTTTTGCTCGTATACCGTTTGGGTTCAAACGTAGTTCTTCCAGGAATTGATCCTGAAAGTTTGACTAATCTTCAGAATCAGGCCGATGGTGGTATTATAGGAATTCTTAATGCTTTCACCGGTGGTGCTTTTGCAAACGCTTCAATATTGGCATTGGGTATCATGCCTTACATCTCAGCATCTATTGTTATTCAATTGTTGGGAATGGCTGTTCCTTCTATCCAGAAAATGCAGAAGGAGGGAGAAAGTGGGAGAAGAAAAATTAATCAGATCACACGCTTTCTGACTATAGCAATTACAGCAGCTCAGGCTCCAGGTTATATTGCTAATTTAATGAGCCAAAATGTGGGTGTAACTATTTCACCTAGTTTGTTCTGGATAACTTCTATAATTGTTCTAACTGCAGGTACTGTATTTGCCATGTGGTTGGGAGAAAGAATTACAGACAAAGGTGTGGGTAACGGTATTTCGCTACTTATTATGGTAGGTATAATCGCTAGTTTGCCACAGGCTTTTCTTCAGGAATTTGCTTCTAAGATCGACAGAGGTGGCGGTTTGGTACTATTTATAGTAGAAATAGCTATCCTGTTGTTTGTTATCCTTTTGGCGGTAGCTTTGGTGCAAGCTGTGCGGAGAGTGCCGGTTCAATATGCAAAGCGTACATCAGGTGGTAGAACGTATTCTGGAAATATGGCACGTCAGTACATTCCACTAAAAGTGAATGCAGCTGGTGTTATGCCTATAATCTTTGCCCAAGCAATTATGTTTATACCGGTTACCGTTTTGAGCTATGCAGGTTTGGAAAGTGGAAACGCTAACTGGTTAGTATCTATGTTTAGTGATATTCAAGGATTCTGGTACAACTTTGTGTTTGCGGTAATGATCATTTTGTTTACTTATTTCTACACAGCTATTCAGGTAAATACTAACCAGATGGCCGAAGACTTAAAGCGTAACGGTGGTTTTATTCCAGGCATTAAGCCAGGGAAAAGTACGGCTGAATTTCTGGATACAGTGCTTTCAAGAATTACATTACCAGGCTCAATCTTTCTTGCGCTGTTAGCCATTTTACCCGCTTTTGCAATGGTTGCAGGAGTTAACACTCAGTTTTCATATTTCTACGGGGGTACAAGTTTGCTGATTATGGTAGGGGTTGTATTGGATACTCTGCAACAAATAGAAAGTTATTTGCTTAATCGTCATTATGACGGCTTGATGAAATCAGGTAAGCTTAAAGGACGTACAGTAAGTGCATTTTAAAAAATAGAGTAGAAAAGACCTATGGCTAAGCAATCTGCGATTGAACAAGATGGAACAATTATCGAAGCATTGAGCAACGCAATGTTTCGCGTAGAATTGGAGAATGGACATATAGTTACAGCACACATATCTGGTAAAATGCGTATGAACTATATAAAATTATTACCAGGAGATAAGGTAAAACTGGATATGTCTCCTTACGATTTAACTAAAGCAAGAATCACCTACAGATACTAGGTGCTGCCCAATAAAGAGAGAATAAAGAGATGAAAGTAAGAGCATCAATCAAAAAGAGAAGCGCAGATTGTAAGATCGTGCGTAGGAAGGGAGTTCTTTATGTGATTAACAAGAAGAACCCTAAGTTCAAACAAAGACAAGGATAATATTATAACGGATTACCTATGGCAAGGATTGCTGGTATAGATTTACCAAAAAACAAAAGAGGTGAGATTGGCCTTACCTACATTTTCGGTATAGGAAATAGTCGTTCACGACAAATCCTAGACGAAGCAGGTGTTGACTACAATACCAAAGTTCAGGATTGGGATGATGATCAGCTTACGGCTATCAGAAATGTAATTACTGAGCAGTACAAAGTAGAGGGTGAACTTCGTTCTGAAGTGCAATTGAGCATCAAGCGTTTGATGGATATTGGTTGCTACAGAGGTGTGCGTCACAGAAATGGGCTACCACTTCGTGGACAGAGAACCAAGAATAACTCTCGTACCAGAAAAGGAAAACGTAAAACAGTTGCCAACAAGAAGAAGGCAACTAAATAATTTGTGTGAGTAATGGCAAAGAAAGCGTCAGGTAAAGGCACCAAGAAAAGAAAAGTAATCATTGAAGCTACGGGTGAAGCCCATATCAATGCTACTTTTAACAACATCATCATTTCTCTTACCAATACTAAAGGTCAGGTAATCAGTTGGTCTTCTGCCGGTAAAATGGGTTTTAGAGGATCAAAGAAGAATACGCCTTACGCTGCTCAAATGGCGGCAGAGGATTGTGGAAAGACAGCAATGGAACTTGGCTTGAAAAAGGTGAAAGTTTATGTGAAGGGACCAGGTAACGGTAGAGAATCAGCGATTCGTACATTGCACAATAATGGTATTGAGGTATCAGAAATTGTAGACGTAACGCCAATGCCTCACAATGGTTGTCGTCCTCCGAAAAGAAGAAGAGTTTAAGATAAATAAGAAAGCGAAGAAATGGCAAGATATACAGGCCCAAAAACGAAAATCGCAAGAAAGTTTGGAGATCCTATCTTCGGACCTGACAGCTCTTTTGAGAAAAAGAACTATCCTCCTGGACAGCATGGAAATGGCCGTAGAAGAGGTAAGAAGTCAGAGTATGCTGTACAGCTAGCTGAAAAGCAAAAGGCAAAGTATACTTATGGTATTCTTGAGCGTCAGTTTTCTAACATGTTTAAGAAAGCTTCAAGTTCAAAGGGTATTACAGGTGAAGTTCTTTTACAACTTTGTGAGTCTCGTTTGGATAACGTTGTTTACAGAATGGGAATTGCAGGAGGAAGACGAGCTGCACGTCAGTTGGTATCTCATCGCCATATTACCGTAAATGGTGAGTTGGTAAATATTCCTTCATATCATGTAAAAGCTGGAGACGTAATTGGCGTTCGTGAGAAGTCGAAATCGGTTTCAGTAATTACAGACGCGGTTAGTAGCCGCAAAGATCAGTACGAATGGATAGAGTGGAATGGCTCTACCATGACGGGTACTTTTCTTAGTACACCACAAAGAGCAATGATTCCTGAGACAATCAAGGAACAGCTGATTGTGGAATTGTACTCTAAATAATCATAATATAAACTTCTATAAATTTTGCTATGGCAATTTTAAACTTCCAAAAGCCTGATCAGGTTATAATGAATCACGCTTCTGAGACTGAAGGTCAGTTTGAGTTCAGACCTTTAGAACCAGGATACGGATTGACCGTAGGTAATGCTCTTCGTAGAGTATTGCTCTCTTCGCTTGAAGGTTTTGCTTTTACTTCGGTAAAAATAGAAGGTGTTGAGCATGAGTTTTCTACCATCAAAGGTGTAGTAGAAGACGTTACAGAAATCATTCTTAACCTAAAGCAGGTTCGTTTTAAAAGACAAATCGAAGATCAGGAAGAAGAGAAGATTAATGTAAGTATCTCTGGCCAGGATAAATTAACAGCAGGCGACTTGGGACAATTTATCTCAGGCTTCCAGGTGTTGAATTCTGACCTTGTAATTTGCAACATGGATCCTTCGGTAAAGCTGGAAATGGAACTTGTCGTAGAAAAAGGTAGAGGATATGTGCCAGCAGAAGAGAATAAGAAAAGTAATACTTCAATAGGTACTATTTTTATTGACTCAATCTACACTCCTATAAAGAATGTAAAGTATAGTATCGAAAACTATCGGGTAGAACAAAAGACTGACTTTGAAAAGTTGATCTTTGAAATTACTACTGATGGTAGTGTTCATCCTAAGAAAGCCCTTACTGAAGCCGCTAAAATTTTGATCCACCACTTTATGTTGGTGAGTGACGAAAAAATCACTTTGGAAGACAGTAAGACTACTGAAACTGATAATTATGACGAAGAAATTCTGCATATGCGTCAGCTGCTTAAAACTAAGCTTGTAGATATGGATCTGTCTGTAAGAGCACTAAACTGCCTCAAAGCTGCAGAAGTTGAAACTTTAGGTGATTTGGTAACTTATACGAAGAGTGATTTGATGAAGTTTAGAAACTTCGGTAAAAAGTCACTTACTGAATTAGACGAGTTGGTAGAAAGCAAGGGTCTTCACTTCGGTATGGACATAGCAAAGTATAAATTGGATAAGGAATAAGGATCGATGAGACACGGAAAGAAAATAAATCATCTCGGTCGTACGGCAGCTCACCGTAAGGCGATGCTAGCAAATATGGCATCTTCACTGATTGAGCACAAGCGTATCAATACCACTGTTGCTAAAGCCAAAGCGCTTAAGAAATATGTGGAACCTTTGATCACAAAATCAAAGGATGACAGTACGCACAGTAGAAGAACTGTATTTAGCTACCTTAAAAATAAGCACGCTGTAACTGAACTTTTCAGAGAAGTAGCTGCTAAAGTAGGCGATCGTCCGGGTGGATACACTCGTATCATAAAGACTGGTAACCGTCTTGGTGATAACGCAGAAATGTGTATGATTGAGCTTGTGGACTTTAACGACATCTACACCAACGGCAAAGAAGCTAGCAAAGCTAAAGGTCGTAGCCGTAGAGGCGGTAAAAAGAAAACCGAAGCAGCAGCTACTGAGGCTAAAGCTGTGGAGGCTACCAAAGAAGCACCAGCTGAAAAAGAGGCTAAGACCGAAGATACAAGCAGTGAAGACAAGAAAGACTAATAGTTGGACTGTTAATCTGATTTGATATTGAAAGGATAAGGGTGTATACATTCTTATCCTTTTTTTTTGGAAATTTTTTCGATAGTAAAAGGCGACTACAAATAGAATAATGGCACATTACCAAAAAAAGAAAGCAGTAATACTTTTGCAAGATGGAACCCTATTTTGGGGTAAATCAACTGGGCTCGAAGGCGAAGCAACGGGTGAAGTATGTTTTAATACCGGAATGACCGGATATCAAGAAATTTTTACTGATCCAAGTTACCTTGGGCAAATCATGGTGACTACCAATGCTCATATTGGTAACTATGGTGTAAAGGCTGATGAAGTGGAATCAGAAGGCATTAAGATAGCCGGACTGGTTTGTAAAAACTTTAGTGAGTACAAGAGCCGTCCTTCGGCTGATGGAAATTTGTACGATTATTTTAAAGATCAAGATAAGCTGATTATCTCTGATGTGGATACCAGAGCTTTGGTGCGTCACATTAGAGACAAAGGTGCGATGAATGCTATCATCAGTACCAATACAGAGGATATTGATAAGCTTAAGCAAAAGCTTAGCGAAGTACCATCTATGGAAGGGTTAGAGCTTTCAAGCAAGGTTTCTACTAAAGAAGCATTTAACTATGGTGAAGAAAATGGTGATGTGAAAATTGCAGTTTTGGACCTTGGTGTAAAGCTTAACATTCTCAGAAACTTTGCCAAGCGCGGTGCTTCAATGAGAGTGTTCCCAATGAACACGCCTTTTGAAGAAATGATGGAGTGGAATCCTGATGGTCTTTTTGTAACCAATGGCCCTGGAGATCCCGCAGCAATGATGGATACAGTGAAGGTGGTAAAGCAAATGATAGACAGCGGACTTCCAGTATTTGGAATATGTATGGGGCACCAGCTTATTGCACAGGCAATGGGGTTGAGTACCTACAAAATGTTTAACGGTCACCGTGGTATCAATCACCCTGTAAAAAATCTCCTTACCGGAAAAGGAGAGATTACTACCCAAAATCATGGTTTTGCGGTAAAAATGGAAGATGTAGAAGCAAGCGAAACTGTAGAGCTTACCCATATTCATTTGAATGATAATACTCCGGCAGGAATCAGAATTAAGGATAAGCCGGTATTCTCGGTGCAGTACCACCCAGAGGCATATCCAGGACCTCACGATTCTAGCTACCTTTTTGATGATTTCATTAACTTAATTAACACCCATAAAAAGTAATGGCAATTATTTCAGGAATTCACGCCAGACAAATTTTGGATAGTAGGGGAAACCCAACTGTAGAAGTAGATGTATACACAGATCGTGGTCACATGGGGCGCGCTGCAGTGCCATCTGGAGCCTCAACTGGAATTCACGAGGCGGTAGAACTTAGAGACGGTGATGACAAAACTTATCTTGGAAAAGGTGTGCTAAGAGCTGTCAATAATATCAATGAAGCCATTGCAGAGGCAGTTGTAGGAATGTATGTGAATGATCAGGCAGGAATAGATCAAGCCATGATTGAATTAGACGGTACTCCCAACAAAGCCAATCTTGGTGCCAATGCTATTCTTGCAGTTTCATTAGCTGTAGCTAAAGCTGCTGCACAAGCAAGTGGGCAGACTTTGTTTAATTACATTGGTGGTGTTAATGCCCGCATGTTACCGGTTCCAATGATGAATATTTTGAACGGAGGAGCACATGCTGATAACTCTATCGATTTTCAAGAATTTATGGTGATGCCTTTTGGTGCCAGCACTTTTGCCGAAGGCCTTCAAATGGGAACTGAAATCTTTCACCACCTAAAAGCTGTGTTGAAAGAAAAAGGATACAGCACCAATGTAGGTGATGAAGGTGGTTTTGCACCAAATATCAAATCAAACGAAGAGGCTATAGAAACGGTACTTACCGCTATTGAGAGAGCAGGTTACAAGCCTGGTGATGATGTGTTCATTACCATGGATGCTGCGGCTACCGAGTTTTATGATGAAAAAACGGGCATGTACAGTTTCCATAAAAGCAGTGGCCAAAAGCTTACCTCAGATGAAATGGTGGCATACTGGGCCAATTGGGTAGAAAAGTATCCAATTATATCTATTGAAGATGGACTTGCAGAAGATGATTGGGAAGGTTGGAAAAAGCTCACAGATGCCATTGGCGATAAAGTACAACTGGTAGGTGATGACCTTTTTGTAACCAACGAAGAAAGATTGAAGCGTGGCATTGAACAAGGCATTGCCAATTCTGTTCTTGTAAAAGTGAACCAAATTGGTACCTTAACGGAAACAATAAATACAGTGCAGAGAGCGCAGGTAAATGGATACACATGTGTGATGAGTCATCGTTCGGGCGAAACTGAAGATAGTACAATAGCTGACCTTGCAGTAGCTTTAAACTGTGGACAGATAAAAACGGGCTCAGCTTCTCGAAGCGATAGGATAGCAAAGTACAACCAGCTTCTTCGTATTGAAGAAATGCTAAATGATACGGCAAAGTATCCGGGCAAAGAATTTAAGTATATTAAGTAATGGCACAAGAAAATACGTCTAAGATGCAGAGATTAAAAGAACTTTTTAG
The DNA here is from genome assembly GCA_030427285.1 of Bacteroidia bacterium. Lineage (GTDB taxonomy): Bacteria > Bacteroidota > Bacteroidia > Flavobacteriales > Schleiferiaceae > Owenweeksia. Next base: position 13,443 of record JAUHWX010000014.1, on the reverse strand, counting down.
CGAAAAAATTGAATCAACTCAAAAAGAAGTAAAGGACTTTATTGCCGCTCATGGTGATACTGTAATTGGCGAAATAAAAATCAGCCAACTATATGGAGGAATGAGAGGTATGCAAGCTTTGATTACTGAAACTTCTAAGTTAGACCCTGCTGAAGGTATTCGCTTTAGAGGTTACAGCATTCCTGAGTTGCAGGAAAAACTACCAAAATACCCTGGTGGTGAGCAGCCTTTGCCAGAAGGCATTTTTTATCTGATGCTTTACAATGAGCTACCGGATGATGATATTGTGCGCAGAGTAAGTAACAACTGGGCACGTAGGGCGCAAATTCCACCACATGTATTTAAGGTGATTGATGCGTTGCCAATGCACACACACCCAATGACTCAGTTTGTTGTTGGTATAATGGCACTTCGCACCGAAAGTGAGTTTAAAAAAGCTTACCGAAACGGTATCAATAAATCAGAATACTGGGAGCCAACTTATGAGGATGCAATGAACCTTATTGCTCGTCTTCCACGTGTAGCTGCTTATATTTACCGAAGAATGTATCACAATGGTGATCATATTGAGCCAGATCCATCTTTAGACTGGTCAGGTAATTTTGCTCACATGCTTGGTTTTGATAATGAAGAGTTCCATGAACTGCTTCGTTTGTACATGACCATCCACGTAGATCACGAAGGCGGAAACGTATCTGCACATACCATCCACTTGGTAGGCTCTGCACTTTCTGATGCTTACCAATCATTTGCCGCTGGTATGAATGGCCTTGCTGGGCCGTTGCACGGATTGGCAAACCAGGAAGTAATTCGTTGGATTTTTGCTATGCGTGATGATTTAGGCGGTGGACTTCCGTCAAAAGAGCAGATTGCAAACTACGTTCGTCAAACTTTGAATGACGGCAAAGTAGTACCAGGATTTGGGCACGCAGTATTGCGTAAAACAGACCCTCGCTACACCGCTCAGCGTGAGTTTGCACAAAAGCACATGCCGCATGATGATTTGTTCCAGATTGTGAGTCGCGTATATGAAGTAGTTCCGGAAATTCTTCAGGAAACTGGAAAGGTGAAAAACCCTTGGCCAAACGTAGATGCGCATTCAGGTCAACTTTTGATGCACTACGGTCTTACTCAATATGACTTCTACACTGTATTATTTGGTGTAAGTCGTTCTTTGGGTACATTGGCTAGTCTTATTTGGGATAGAGCCCTCGGCTTCCCAATCGAAAGACCAGGAAGTACTACTACCGAACTTTTAAAAGAACAGTACGGAAAGAAATAATTTCTTTTTACTGACATAAATTAAAGCCGTTTCGAAATATTTTGGAGCGGCTTTTTTTTGATTTATACAAAGGAAGTTAGGGGGTGAACTCTTTAAAACAATTAAGTTCAATAGTAGCGATTTTTAAAGCGAAAGATTATTTCGTATACGATAGGAAATAATTATATTTGCACCCCTTTTTCGCGAAGCAATAGGCACGTTAAAGGTTTTGTAAATCAAATATTTAAAACATCTTTCGCAAGTCGGATTCTTAAAAGCCTTACCGATGGCGGGATACAAACGAGTTTCTGCATGTCAGAAGAAAACAACAAAAAAGCTGAGGAGATAGCAGCAGATGCTAAAGCCAAAGCAGAAAAAACGGATGCCGGTAAGCAGGCAAACGAAAAAACTTCGGAAGAAGTAAAAGCCCAAACCAACGAATCAGGTGCTGACCTACCTAAAGATGCTGAAGTAGCACCAAAAGCTACTGATGAAGTAAAAGAGGAAGAAGCACCAAAAGCCCAGGAAAAAACTACACCTACCGAGGTAGATGTAAAAACTGAAGAAGCGCCTGCAGAAGTTGCAGTTGCTGATGAGGAATTTGATTGGGAAGAGTTTGAGTACGGTCTTAAGAGCAAGTCAAAGAAGGAAAGAGAAGAGCTTACTAAGCTTTACGAAGAAACCATCACTACCATTGACGAGCACACCGTAACTGAAGGTAAAGTAATCAACATGACTGACCGTGAGGCTATCGTAGATATAGGCTACAAGTCAGAAGGTGTGATTTCTTTGAATGAGTTCCGCTACAATCCGGATCTTAAAGTAGGAGACGATGTAGAAGTACTAGTTGACAAGCAAGAAGATAAGGATGGTCAGTTGGTGCTATCTCACCGTAAAGCTCGTGCTATCAAAGCTTGGGATCGTGTGAATCTTGCATTTGAAAACGAAGAAGTAGTAAATGGATACGTGAAGTGCCGTACAAAAGGTGGTATGATCGTAGACGTATTTGGTATCGAGGCTTTCTTGCCAGGATCTCAAATTGACGTTAAGCCTATCCGTGACTACGATGCGTATGTAGATAAAACTATGGAATTCAAGGTGGTGAAAATCAATCACGAGTTTAAAAACGTGGTAGTTTCTCACAAAGCTCTTATTGAAGAGGATCTTGAAGAACAAAAGAAAGAAATCATTGGCAAGCTAGAAAAAGGTCAAGTACTAGAAGGTGTGGTGAAAAACATCACTTCTTACGGAGTATTTATCGACCTTGGTGGTGTGGACGGTCTTGTACACATTACCGACCTTAGCTGGAGCCGTATCAACCACCCATCTGAGGTAGTTGAATTGGATCAAAAATTGAACGTGGTAATCCTTGACTTTGATGAGGATAAAACACGTATCCAACTTGGACTGAAGCAGCTTGAGGCTCACCCATGGGATAACCTTGACAAGGATCTTGCTATTGGCGATAAAGTAAAAGGTAAAGTAGTAGTACTTGCTGATTACGGTGCGTTTGTAGAAATCATCCCAGGTGTTGAAGGTCTTATTCACGTAAGTGAAATGAGCTGGAGTACTCACCTAAGAAGTGCTCAGGACTTTATGAGTGTTGGTGATGAAGTAGAAGCAACTGTGCTTACTCTTGATCGCGAAGACCGTAAAATGTCTCTTGGTATCAAGCAATTGACTCCAGATCCATGGACTGATATTACTACTAAATACCCTATCGGATCTAAGCACAAAGGTACTGTTCGCAACTTCACCAACTTTGGTGTATTTGTAGAGCTTGAAGAAGGAATTGATGGTTTGATCCACATTTCTGACCTTAGCTGGACTAAGAAAGTGAAGCACCCAAGTGAGTTTACCTCTATTGGAGCTGTACTTGATGTAGTGGTACTTGATGTAGATGTTGAAAACCGCAGATTGAGCCTTGGACACAAGCAAGTGGAAGACAATCCATTTGATACCTATGCAACCCTACTTGAAGAAGGTAGTGTGCTAGAAGGTAAGGTGAGCGAAATCGTAGATAAAGGTGCCGAAGTAAGATTCGAAAACCTTGGAATCGAAGCTTTCGTACCAAGTCGTCACATGGCAAAAGAAGATGGTACTATCATCGAGAAAGGTGAAGTAACAGACTTCAAAATCATTGAGTTTAATAAGGATTCACGCAGAGTAGTAGCTTCTAAAACTGAACTTCACAAAGCTGTAAAAGCTGAGAAGGAGCAAGTAGAAAAGAAGCAAACTAAGCAAGCTGTGAAGAAGATTCAAACTAACGTAGAGCGTTCTACTTTAGGAGATCTTGATGCCCTTAGTGCGCTTAAAGAGAAAATGGAAAAAGACGAAGAGGATAAATAAGCCTCAAGTGTTTTCTAAATATTAGAAACCCGCTTCTTAAATAGGAGCGGGTTTTTTAGTTCTTCACCCAACCCCAACTTTTAATCGTTCGTTTCTATTTTTGAAACATCACAAAACTAACGATGAAACTTAAACCTCTCATTTTCTCAGTAGCAGCTTTGTACTGCTTGTCTTTTCAATGCTATCAGAGATGTGACACCCCGTTATACGGCTTTGATTTTTTGGCCACTAGTACAGATAGTCTTAAGCTTTTTGATTCAGTAATAAACCTGACGGAAGAATCTAAAGTTTGGGAGCGTGATGTTAGGTCAATGCCGGCTGATACAGTTTATGGGAGCGCGTCCTGGAATCCGGAAAAAGATCTGTCTATGATGATTTTCTATAGTAGAGAGTCTGTGGATACACTTGTGGTAAACTATAGTTATGATACCGAGTATGATGGTTCATGTGATCGCTACTATTTTTACTTGAATTACCTTACGGTAGAGTATAGCACATTCAAAGATTTGGACTTTGTTGTTGATCATAGTCTCTACTTGACCTTAAATCTGGATTAGAATGAAAAACCTAAGATTTTTTATCCTGATTTATTGCACCTTACTTATGACTACAGAAGTTTTTTCACAAGGTGTAAACATTGGTTGGCGTAGAATGCTCGATTTGTCAATTGATCCAGCAAGAATTGAGAGTGGGCACTATGGTTATTACCCTTTCCAGATGATTGACATTTTAGTAGAAAAACCACTGAAAAATGAGTGGATTTCTGTGGGAGGTGAATTCTGCTTCGGAAACTATCATCCCTATAGATCGTCAGTTTCTGTTTTGCATGGAAAGGAAAAAGATTATTACGACAGGTCTTATGCCGTGGGAGCTTTTGTACGGGTGTACACGCGACCTCGTGTTTTCAGGTTATTTGCCCAGCTAACCTCTTTTGCCAACTATATTCGGATACATCAACCGATAGAGATAAAACATGACTTTGGTGTATACTTGAGCACAGTGGATCATGAGCAATGGGTGTTTAGCCAAACGTTGGCTGTGGGTTTTTCTTTGGGAGCAAAACGCTTAAGATGGGAGCCTTACTTTCAGGGAGGGATTGTTTCTCCGATAAGTAAGCAGTGGCGAAATAACTTTGTATTGGGCTCAATAGGGACACTCGATTTTTCTAGTGGAAAACAATGGGAAAGCACCATTATTGTTGTTCCGTTGGCCATAAAAGTGGGTTTGTTTTGATGACAAAATATTTCTATTTGCCCTTTCACATTTCACTCCCTATTTTAGCCCTATGCTTATAAAAGACATGATTTCATTTCTTGAAGAGTTGGCTCCACGCTCGCTTCAGGAATCGTATGATAATAGTGGGCTTTTGGTTGGAAATGCCAATGCTGAATTGACCAAAGCGCTTATCAGTCTGGATGTAACTGAAGATGTGGTAGAAGAGGCTGTGGCCAAAGGTTGCCAAATGATCATTTCGCATCACCCGATTGTTTTTGGTGGGCTAAAATCCCTTACGGGGAAAAATTACGTGGAGCGCACGGTAATGTCGGCTATCAAAAATGACATTGCTCTTTATGCGCTACATACCAATCTTGATAATATTCACACTGGTGTAAACCGAAAAATTGGTGAAAAGCTTGGTGTGCAAAACATGCAAGTGTTGGCACCCAAAAAAGGCTTATTAAAAAAGCTTGTTGTGTTTGTTCCAATAGATGCAAAAGACGCTTTGGTTGAAGCCATGTTTGCGGCTGGTGCCGGAAAAGTAGGGGAGTATGATGAATGCAGTTTTCAAATTCATGGCACAGGAACCTTCCGCGGAAGCGAAAATAGTAACCCAACAGTGGGTGAGGTTGGAGTGAGGGAATATGCAGAAGAGGTTCGTGTGGAAATGATTTTGGAAAGCTATAAGTTATCGAAAGTATTGGCGGCCATGATTGACGCTCATCCTTATGAAGAAGTGGCGCATGATATTTACACCTTAGAAAATACGCACCAAGAGATTGGCTCGGGTATGGTTGGTCAATTAAGTGAACCGATGTATGCTTTGGACTTTTTAAAAATGGTGAAAGATAACTTTGGAGGGATAGTACGCTATACTTCGTTGATGAAGGACGAAGTGCAAAAAATTGCCTGGTGTGGCGGTAGTGGAAGTTTCCTGTTGCCGCAGGCCAAAGCAGCTAGTGCTGATGTTTTTCTTACCTCTGACTTTAAGTACCATCAATTTTTTGACGCTGAAAATGAAATCATTATAGCCGATATTGGCCATTACGAAAATGAACAGTTCACAAAAGAGCTTCTCTATCAAAGTATTAAAGAAAAATTCCCTAATTTCGCCCTTCTTTTAACGGAGACAAACACAAACCCGATTAATTACTTATAAGCATCTATGGCTAAAGAAGTTACCGTTGAGGAAAAGCTTCGCGCTTTATACGATCTTCAACTTATTGATTCGCACATTGACAAAATTAGAAACGTACGTGGCGAGTTGCCTCTAGAGGTGGAAGACCTGGAAGACGAAATTGCCGGTTTGGAAACCCGCATTGGCAAGATTAATGAGGAGTTATCTGAATTAGATACTGAGATCAAGAATAAGAAGAACCTGATTAAGGATTCTCAGGAAAAAATTGCCAAATACGAAACTCAGCAAAAAAATGTGCGCAATAACCGCGAGTTTGACGCACTTTCTAAAGAAATGGAATTTCAGACTTTAGAAATCGAATTAGCTGAGAAACGCATAAAGGAGTTTAAGGCTAAGATTGATAATAAGAAAGAAGTTCTTGCTATTTCTCAAAACAAGTTTAACGAGCGTCAGTCTCATTTAGATTTCAAGAAAAAAGAACTAAATAGCATTCTTGAGGAAACTCAAAAAGAAGAAGAGGCTCTTTTGAAGAAATCTGAGGAATACGCCAAGAGCATCGAAGAAAGATTGCTTATAGCCTACAGACGCATCCGTGGCGGTGCCAAAAATGGTTTAGCGGTAGTGCCAGTGGAGCGTGGAGCTTCAGGAGGTTCTTTCTTTACTATTCCACCGCAGCGCCAGTTGGAGATTGCTTCTCGCAAAAAAATCATCACCGATGAACATTCGGGTCGTGTATTGGTAGATCCAGAGTTGGCTCGTGAGGAAGAAGAAAAAATGAAAAAATTGTTTGCTTCATTTGGTAAGTAATTTTCACATAAAAGTTTTTAGTACAAAAGGGATCATTGCGGTCCCTTTTTTTGTGATGTGTTTGTCTCTGATAAGCTTTAGTGGTGTCAGTCAGGCCACGGCTAGTTTTACTCCAGCTTATAAGTTAGCTCATCAAAGCATCGCGCAGCTTAGATTTAAAGAGGCTGCAGCCATTGTCGAAAGGGAAAAAAAGCGAGATCCTAATAATAGGGTAGCTGCTTATTTGCAGGCGGCTATGTTGTGTGCTGAGCTCTTTGTAAATGAAGATCAAGCGCATTATGAAAATAGTCAGGATAAGATTGATAGATATATCTCTCGAATAGAAGATTTACCAGAAGCCAGTCCGTTTCGAAATTTGTTTTTAGGTGAACTGTATGTGGCGCAAGCAACCCTAAATGGAAAATTTAAAAACAACATAAAGGCTGCGTGGCAGTTTTATAAAGCATACAATTATCTTACGGATAATTATGAGCGCTTCCCTGAATTTGCACCTACTGCAATTCCACTCGGAGTGCTGTATGCCGCTATAGGTAGTTTACCTGATGACTATCGCTCTATGGCCTCCTTACTTGGATTTGAAGGTAGTGTGCCTCAAGGAATGAAAATGCTCAGGACATCGTACGAGCGTCTTTCGGCTGATCCCCGCCTAAGTTTTTTCTGCCCCTATGCAGGGTTTGTTTATTCATATGTTAGCTTTCTGCTTTCTACAGATGTAGTAAGCCCTGAATCATTGGGGCTTGATGTTGCAAAAAGCAGTGTGTTGATTTATGCACAAGTGCAAATTGAGCTGGACAAAGGAAATGCAAAGAAAGCGCTTGAGTGGCTAGATAACCGTCCTACGGGAGATGAATACCTGAACTTTAATTATCTGGATTACCTTCAGGGTAAAATACTTCTAGGTCTTGACCCTGATAGATGTGTATTCTATTTTGAAAATTACTTGAAGAATAATACCAGCCAAGTATATGTAAAGTCTACCTACCGCTATTTGAGTTGGTACTATCTGCTGGATGGCAAAAAGCGCAAGTCGGATGAAATGATAGAGAATATTTTTCTGAAAGGTGAAAGTAACACAGGAGCAGATAGACAGGCTATTATTGAGGCCAGGCAAGGTTTTAATTCTACATTGGTAAAAGCCAGAGTATTATTTGATGTTGGCAAATATACTGAAGCAGAGGAGGAGCTGTTGCGCCACTCCGTAAGTCATTGTTGCACTTCACCAATTGATGAAGCAGAGTACTATTATCGAATGGGAAGAATAAAACAGCTTCAGGGAAGAGGATATCAAGCACTAATATGGTATGAAAAAGCGATGTCAGTAAAGGGCTTGGAGGCCAATTACAGCTTAGGAAATAGCGCTCTTCAAACGGCTGAAATATTACGCGGAAGCGGGGATGTAAATGGAGCAAAGGGCTATTACAAAAAAGCTTTGAAATATTCAGGTTTTCCTTTTTATGAAGGAATTCATCAAAAGGCAAAAGCAGCACTCTCTGAAATGTAGAGGGTATATTATTTGATAAAACTGTAACCCTTTTCAAATACTATTATTTAGGAATCTTAGTATTTTCACCGCACTAAAATCAAAATATGCAATCATTGCTCGCCATTACCTGGGACATGGGCCGAGGTATCGATTTAGGATTTTTCACTATCCGTTTTTATAGTTTACTTTTTGCGCTTGGCTTTGTGCTCGGCTACTTCTTGATGAAGAAGATGTTTGAGAAAGCTGGCATAGCACAGGAAAAGTTGGATAGCTTACTTACATATGTGGTAATTGCCACTGTGGTGGGAGCAAGACTTGGCCATGTGTTTTTCTATCAATGGGATTATTACTCCAAGCATCCAGGCGAAATACTAAAAGTATGGGAAGGTGGATTGGCCAGTCATGGAGCAGCAGTTGCTATAGTTATTGCAATTATTATTTATTGCAAAAGGGTGCTGCAAAAATCTCCTCTCTGGATGCTCGATCGCGTGGTAATCACCGTGGCTTTGGCAGCTGTATTAATCCGCATTGGAAACTGGACAAATAGCGAGATTTATGGAGACATCGCCAACTCAAATATGGAAACGGTTTTTACCAACCCAGCCCGTGAACGTATTTTAATGAATTTTGATAACATTTTTGAAAGCGTAGAATTTACAGCTTTGGATAAAAAGGAAATCACAGATACCCTTATTTACCCGCTTTATGATATGCAATTGCAGGTACTTCCTCAGGTTAGTAAAGAAAAGGCCGAAAATGCTATCAAAGCATTGAAACCTTATTTTAATGAAAGGCTGCAGCGCGAGGATAAAAATATTTTGATGTCTTCACTTAATATGAAGTGGGATGAAAACAAGAAAAACAGTGTACATGTGGAGGTTTTAGGGGTGCCCAGGCATCCTACGCAGCTTTATGAAGCATTTGCTTACTTCCTCATTTTTTTAATTTTATATCGATTTTATATCAATGAGAATATCGTAAAACGTCAAGGGTTTATTTTTGGGATGTTCTTAATACTGTTGTTTGGATTCCGGTTTTTTATAGAATATTATAAAGAAGTTCAGGTAAGTTCAGAGCACGGACAAGGACTGCTAATTGGCCAATACTTAAGCATACCTTTAGTGGCAATAGGACTATATTTTGTTGCTACCGCAAAAAATAAGGAATCATGAAAAAGAGCACACTAAGAATCGTAGCTATTGCTTTGCTGGTAGCTTTTTTAGGATGGGTTGTGTTTACTTCGTTACCCATGGGAGGAGAGCCGAAGTCTCCCACAAGCGGAGGAAGTAAAATCGTGCGTGAGTATGAACCAAAATTCACAAAAGAAGGGGAACTGTGGATTACTCGTGCTGAAAGTGGTGATACTATACAAAGTCTGGACATTGAGATTGCGGACAATCAAACTGAAACACAGTACGGAATGATGTATCGTAAAAGTATGGACCCAAATACCGGAATGCTTTTTATAATGCCAGCAGAGCAGCAGCAATCCTTTTGGATGAAAAATACTTATGTGCCTTTGGACATCATTTATATCAATAGCAATTTTGAAATAGTGAGTATTCAAAAAAATGCAAAACCCGAAAGTCTTGAAAGTTTACCAAGCGAAGGAGTAGCCTTATATGTGCTTGAAGTACTGGGTGGTTTTGCTGACGAGCATGGCTTAAAAAAAGGTGATAAAATAAAATTTGAAAGAGGCTAGTACAGCCAAAGGGATTTGTAAAACATCCCTTTGTTGACAAAGGCCACCTTATACCCTTGTTTACTTTCTACTTCTATCCGGTAGGCCTCTACCTTTACAAATACTTTTCCATTACCCAAAGCCCTAAGCTGTGCTGGCACCAATGCAAGGCTATCATCCACTGAGGCTAAATTGTAACGCATTTCGCTTAGTTTTCCTGATAAGGTGAAGTTTACGGAGTCTACCTTTCCCAAAAAAGTAAAGGCGCTTTTTTTATTGATTTTTAGCCAAATGCTATCTCTTGAATTTAGGCTGTCTTTAATATTGATGTCTCCTATTTCGGGAACTTTGCTCGCTACTTCTTTGGTAAAGCTCGGTATGCTAAACTGCCCATCTACTTGCCAACTGGTGGTGCTTCCAAAGTCAATACCCTGCTCGTTTTCTAGTTTGTTTTTGTACATACCGCCCTCTTCTTCCAGCGAGTATCCTTCACAGATCACTGTTTTTGGCCTGATTTTATTACCCTGTGAGTCAAAAAATTTAGCGTAAGCTACACCTTGAAAAGTGGTATAGGTACCCACCATATTTTCCATAGATATTGTGCTAATATAAGCGGCCTGTAGAGTGGCATCTGCAGACTTTATAACGGTAAACTCTAAGCTCGGTGTTTCGGGATCAGGCAGTGGTGGAGCTAATGGCTTTTCATCTTTGCAACCGCAAACAAATAAAGCAAATGCATAAATCAAGGCGGTACCTTTTCTCATACCTCAAATATTGCAATTTGGGGGATATCAAAAAAGCCAGACTTACTTATCGCAAGTCTGGCCTTTGTAAACGGTAAAGGTAATCAGGGGTTATTACTTCAACGTCACATTTTCTGTCATTGCACCAAGGTTGATATAGGCCATCTTGTAGCTGCCTTCGGAGCGCACCAAATAGTTGTAACCTATGATTTGGATATATGCAAAACCTTCGTCCAGCGTACCCATTTCGCTAGCGGTAAAAGTATGGCTGGTAATATTGGGGCTTGTAGTATGCATTAGAGTTTTGCCATTGATGTCAATCACATTAAACATTAAGGAGTCAGCAGAGCTTATATCTGTTGAGCTGCTTGCCATGTTTATAGAAATGGTTAAATCTTCCGATCTTTTTATTTCTTCGGCTGCACCAGTTATTTCTCCTATTTGTGGGACTTCTTCCATATAAGTGTAGTTAAATCCAGGAATGCCGCCATTACCTTCTACTTCCCAATCCACTGAGGCTCCATCAAAATTAAGACCTGTGGGGTTTGCAAAGCCGGGGATAAAGAAATAGGCTCCGTTTTGAAAAGTTAGTTTTTTGCCGATACATTTTACATCACCTGCTGAAGCTGCTGCTGTATTTCCATCGCTAAATGTAGCCGAAGCAGTTCCGGTAATGGTTGTTTGATTTCCTATACCGGGAATAGTAATAGATGACGTGCTTTTAATCGCTATCAGGCTTCCATCTGTGCCATTAATGGTAACGGTTGGTGAAGGGGGAGAAGGCGCAGGGGTAGGATCAGTACTTGTGTCATCACTTTTCTTTTCGCAAGAGGACAAGAGTGCTCCTGCCACAAATAAGCATAGCAGCTTTTTCATAGTAATTAGTATTAAGGTTAAATAAAATCTAAAGTAGAAGTGCTATCACTTGCGACCGCCCATGAAGAAGCACTTATCCCAGTATGGCTCGTTGAGGTTGCTTACCATTACTCCACGGCTAGAGCTGGTATGGGCAAAATTATCATCAGCAAGATAAATACCTACATGACTAATACGTTTACCACTTATTTTGAAAAACACAAGGTCACCCTCTTGTAACTTGTCACGCTTTATGGGTTTGGTTTCACCAAAAATGTCTTCTGCTCGTCTGCTAATAAATTCTTCATCATATACCTGTAAGTAGGCTTGAATTACAAATCCGCTGCAGTCTACACCACTCTTGGTATTGCCGCCCATTCTGTGAGGAGTACCTTCCCAGTCTTTTACGAAGTCACTGAGTGATTGATTACGGGTTTTTACATCCGTCTTTTCCCAAGGTGATTTTTCCGGGCCTTTTAGTTCATGTTCTATTTCCGGGCCTTTTTCCACTCGGGTGAAAGAAGTTTTTTGCGAAGCCTTATGGCTGCCACATGATGTGATGCACATTAAAAGAACGCCTGCCGGAATAAACTTGTACCTCATTCTACCTTTGGATGGATTTATCACAAAAATCCTAAAATTCATTTGGCAGTTTTTACATTCCTGTAAAAGTTATCAAGGCGCAAAGTTTATTTCTGACAAGCCAAAATTGCTAATTACAATAAAGGTTGGCAATACGTAAGATGGCGTAAAAAAAATCCCCGTAAAGGGAATTACGGGGATTCAAAGTCTTTTTAAGAGTCGGTGGACTGGGATGACTTTCCAGCTTTCTGCATATCATTTTTGCTTTCGCGCTGTTGCTTTTTGTAAAGCTCAAATCGGCTGGGCTCCTGCTGTGGTGGCCAATAGTTATTGTTCCTATCTGTATCTGCAGTTTCCAAAAATGGATCTAATTCTACCTTGGTCACTTTCTTTTTGAAGGCAAATACCTTGGTAAATCTGTCCTCATTTTTTAGCCAAATTTGAGCAGGCATATGTTCCACTTCAGTACTGCCATCGCTAAAGGTGAATTCAAGAATAACGGGCATTACCAAACCACCAACATTAGAGAAGCTCAATTCATAAAAATTTAAACCACTATTTAGTAATTCCTTTTCATCACTGTTCAATGAATTGATGTATTCATCGTACTTATTCTTATCCGAATTATACACTGTGTACTCATCGTTCTGATTGTAAAAGTCGCGCATGCTTTTATCTTTCTCCACTACCGTTTTTCCGGCAAGGGCTGTGTCATTACGCATATCGCCAATAAATCTTTGAGCATTGGCTTCTTCACGCTTTTGCTTACTGTTTGCCTCAGGGTCAAGGTTATCAAACTTATAATAGATTACATCATCCAAAGAAATATCCACATGCTGCGTGGTATAAAACCACCCTCTAAAAAACCAATCTAAATCAGTAGCTGATGCATCTTCCATAGTGCGGAAAAAGTCGGCAGGCGTAGGGTGTTTAAACATCCATCTTCTGGAATATTCCTTAAAAGCATAATCGAACTCCTCACGGCCCATCACGGTTTCCCGTAAAATGTTAAGCGCGGTAGCTGGCTTACCATAGGCATTGTTTCCAAACTGAAGGATAGACTCAGAGTTGGTCATAATGGGAACTTGCTCTGTAGGTTGGGACTTCATGTAGTCCACAATTTTGTAAGCTGGCCCCCTTCTGGATGGGTAATCCTTGTCCCACTCCATTTCAGCCAAGTATTGAACAAAAGTGTTTAACCCTTCATCCATCCATGTCCATTGGCGCTCATCACTATTTACGATCATAGGAAAATAGTTGTGGCCTACTTCATGAATGATCACGGAAATCATTCCATATTTAGTGGTAGCGCTATAGGTTCCATCC
>JAUHWX010000216.1 GCA_030427285.1 Bacteroidia bacterium | reverse complement strand
GCTGGTCCAGGCATGCTGAAAGTTAAAGCCTCCGGTTACACCATCCACATCAAGCACTTCCCCCGCCAGATAAAGGCCGGGGATTTTTTTTGCTTCAAAAGTTTTAAGGTCAACTTCTTTTAAATTAACACCACCACAGGTTACAAACTCTTCTTTAAAAGTAGTTTTCCCGTTTACCTGAAAAGGACAGCGAACGAGCATTTCTATAAGCTTATTAAACTGTTTTTTGGAAAGATCCACATAGCGTTTGTCCTCCTCAATTTCTGCCTTATGGCAAATGCGCTGCCACAGCCGTGAAGGTATTTCCAGCAATTGATTGGTGCTCACCAACTTTTTAGGATGTTGTTTTTTATAATCATTCAGCACGGTGCGAGTGGCTTCTTCGTCCAATCCTGTCCAGTTTATCAAAATGGGGAATTGATAGCTTTTGTCAAAAAGATCAATGGCTGCCCAAGCCGAAAGTTTGATAACAGCAGGAGCGCTAAAGCCCCAGTGTGTAATCAAAATAGGGCCATCCTGCTTCCATTTGGTGCCTGGAATTTGAACGTAGCCTTTGCCTACTGATAGGCCCAGCAAATCTTTCAGGTCGCTATCGGGCACATTGAAAGTAAATAGAGAAGGAATTGGACGTTCGATTTTTAGTCCTAGCTGCTTTAACCATTCATAACCGCTGGCTTTGTTTTGGCCGCCCGTTGTTACAATTACTTTTTTACAATTTATAAGTGCACCACTTTTTAGCTTTAAGCTAAAACCTTCATCTTGCTTGATGATTTTTGTCACCTCGCTTTTCAGCTCTATGGTTACATCGTTTCTTTTGGCTTCCGCAAAAAGGCAGTTTATGATGGTTTGCGAATCATCGGTGGTGGGGAATATGCGTCCGTCTTCTTCCACCTTAAGTTTTACACTACGCTTTTCAAACCATTCGCGAGTTTGCTGGGTACCAAATATTTCAAAGGGCTTGCGAAGACTTTTTCCCCCGCGAGGGTAGTGATTTATGAGCTGCGCTGCATAGTCACAATCATGCGTTACGTTACATCGTCCACCGCCACTCACTTTTACTTTACTGAGTAGCTTATTGGTTTTTTCCAGCAATACTACTTTTTGCTTAGCGCCCTTGGCAGCATGTATGGCGGCAAAAAAACCAGCCGCACCACCACCAATCACCACAATGTCATAATCTGTTTGCAACATGCCGCGAAGGTAAGGCTTGGGGGTGATTGTTAATTGGATAATTGTGGATGGTTAATTTGGGGAAACAATTGAGTATTATAAATTAAGTAGATATTTGTCCTGAACGACTTTAATATTCAACATGAAAGTATTGTTAATAATAACCGCTTTATTAATAAGTGTAGCAACTTTTGGTCAACTCAAAGCAGAGTTCACTACCAATGAGAATAGAGATACTATTTCTAAATACTTCTTAAACGGCTTAGGGGAACTATCTGGCTATCAGGAAATTTACTATAACAATGGTGCGCTAAAACAAAAACAATATTGGAAGAATGGATATTTAGAAGACAAAATCATTAGTTATGATGAGTTGGGAAATATTGTTGGCTTTGGATTAGTGAAGGGTAATTACCTAATGTATTACAGTTCTGATTCTCTTTTGAGATATGAAGTAGGGTTAATCAGGAATGGACTGTACGATGGATTGGCAAAGTATTACAGTAAAACCGGCCATTTAGTGAAGGTGATCAATTTCGTTAAAGGAGATGAGTCGGAAGGCATGATTATTAACTTCGATTCAAACGGGTATCCATACAAAGTTGAGATCGATAGTTCTCATACAGAGATTTTAAGTTTTAAAATAGGACAGTTAGAAGTTTCGATATTAAATCAACATAATGATGGAATCAGACTTAAATATGAGAAAGCCGAATTGTTACGTCTAGATTTTCTTAATAGAGATAATGTAAATGGCTTTTCTTTCATTTATACGGATAGAGTTGTTACAAATCGAATTCTGTATAAATATGGAACTATTCTCCATTCAGAAACCGCCAATGGATTATCCAAAGCTTTTAATTCCGAAGGGAAGGGGTTCAATGAAGTAATTCAAGTTGAAAACATTTTCCATATTTCAAATGATCATGGTGTTTATCAGGAAGGAATGACCAAATAAAGCCTGGTAGGGAACAAATAGGTCTCGACTTCGCTCGACCTGACATTGCGAATTCAATACAGATTTGGCCAAGAGACCACTTTAAAATCTGTATTTTTAAGACAGCCAAAAACCAAATGCTGTGCGTTTCCAACTTAACCACCTTATTATTTTCTTCTTTATTTTCTCAGAAATGTCTACTGCTTTTGCTCAGGCAGATGATATTTTGGCGAAAGCCACCGCCTGCTATGTAGAAAAGCAAACGGATTGTAAATCGGTTTTGAATGAGGCCATTAGAGCTGCGAAGTCTGAAATGAGTGATAGTGCTTATTTATTTTGGATAGGTAAAAATGCCCAAATTCTGGCAAACAAAGGAATGTTTGCACCAGCAAAAGTAATGGCACATGAGAGATATAAACAGCTAAAAAAAGGAGAGGACAGTGCTAAAATTGGAAGAGCACTTTTGAGGCTGGGGGCTTATCATTTGTATTCCGGAGAGTTAGATTCCTCCCTGTATTATCACAAAAAATCATTGGAATGGTACACACTGATTAAAGATTCTATACGAATAGGCTTTGGTTATATTAATGTTGGTATGTCATACAAAGAGCTTGGTAAATACCCTGAGGCTTTTGATAGTTATACCCAGGCATTGAAGCTGTATCAAACTTTAGGTGAGGAAGGGTATGAGGCAAGGGTTTATAGCGAGCTAGCTTCGCTTTCGGCTATGACCGGGGAGGTAGATAAAGCCATTAGCTACAATAAAAAGGCAGCGGACTTTTATAAAGACAATGAGGATCAGCATACCTATGCATATATCCTCACCAACCTGGCCAATGACTTAATTTACATCAGGCGTACAGATACCGCTGAAGCATTACTGAAGACGGCAATTTCAATTTTTGATGAAGAACATGAAAACAATTTGCTGATGAATGCCGAGGCGCAATTAGGTCGGGTAAAATATCATCAAGGACAATACGATTCAGCCATTACACTTTTTGAAAGATCAAATAGTAGAACTATGGAGGGGTCTTTTTTAGCGCAACAGGCTTACAATGCAGAGTTTCTTTCTATGTGCTATAGTGAATTAAAAAATTACGAGAAGGCGATTGAGTATGCCCAAAAATCTTACGAATACAATCAGCAGATAGGATTTAATGAGGAGTATGGTCATTCATTGATGGCATTGTATGAGGCATACAAAAAGGATGGGCAACCCGATTCTGCGATTAAGTATTTGGAGCTGTACCATGCAGTAAAAGACAGCCTTTTTGGAACTGAGAGTGAGAATCAGCTTAATGAGCTTAAGGTAAAATATGAAACAGAGCTTAAGGAAGAGCGGCTAAACGCTCAGCAAGCTGATATTGACTTATTGAAAACCAAGTCTGAAAATCAGCGGATACGCACCATTGCCCTTGGGGCGGGTATACTTTTGGTTTTGACAATTGCTATTATGATGCTCAAAATCCAAAGTACCAAAATGGAGCACCAGCGAAATATTGCTGAAAAAAAGGAGGAACTTCATAGGTTAGAGATGGAAAGGCAAGAGGCACAACAAGAGCAATTGCTTATAAAGCTGGAAAATAAGAAGCGAGAACTTACCAACCAGGCCTTGCTTATAGCGGAGAAAAACGAAATGCTTAGATCTTTTAAAGAACAGCTGGAGGACATTTCTGAAAAGGTAGAAGAGAATGCAGCAATGAATGGCTTAGTACGAAAAATAGAACGTGCCGAAACCAAGGTGGAGGACTGGGATAAGTTTATGCACATTTTTGAGGATGTACACCCTGATTTTGTAAAATTGATTCAAACAAAGTTTGAAAAAATCACGGCTAATGACCTTAGATTGGCCGCTCTGCTGCGAATGAATTTTTCGAGCAAAGAGATAGCCAATATACTTCACATATCCGCTGATGGGCTTAAAAAGGCGCGATATAGATTGCGCAAAAAACTGGAGCTTCCATCAGATGAAAATCTTCAGGAATACATTGTAAAGCTCTAATACCTGAATTCAGGTATTATTCGTGCTGTCCACCTTTTGTCCACCCAGTTTTTTTGGTGCTATTCCGATTAGGGGCAACCTTTATCCAAATAAACCAAAATACCCACTTGCCATGGTAAAAAGATTACTAGCAGCGATATTTTGCAGCCTACTTATAGTGTTGAGCTGTAAAAAGGACAAAGACGATCCAATGAAGCAGAACCCCGCTTCACAAACTTTTGAAAGTGTAATAGAAGAAGGAGGAACTTTTACGCCCGTTCAAAAATCTACAACGGTGGTAGATTCATCCAGTAGTGAAAAAACAGAGGATGGCCAACGCTGGAGATGCACCACCACAACATATGATGCCAAAGATGGCGCTGGTGGTGATGGCGGTTTCCCCATGTTTAATCCCAATGCCAATGTAATTTATCCTGGTAGCCTTTTGCAGGGAAGCTCTTTGCGCAAAGCTACGCCCGATGTAATTGCCGTGGATAGGGCCGGGGGAACCATTTCTTACGATATCATTGATGGAAATAACCAGTCTTCCTTTACTGTAGATGAAGTGAAAAAGAGTAGCATCACTGATGCCATGAATGCTATCATCGGTCAGTCGTCAGGCGTTATTCCGGCCAATTTCAATTTCACGTATAAGAATATCCAGAGCCGCCAGCAGTTTGCTTTGGCCGTACAGGCCGATTATGAAAATGCCTTTTTGGAGCTGGAAGGCTACCTAAATCTCAACACGGATAAATCCTATTCATCTTATCTGGTGCAGCTCAATCAGAGCTATTATACGATGAGCTTTGATATTCCAACAAGTAAGGAACAGCTTTTTGCGGAAAACGTAACTCCCGAAGATTTGGCGAAGTATGTAGGCGCTGGCAACCCTGCTACTTATGTTTCGGATGTTACCTACGGACGTACTTATTACATGCTTATTGAAAGTACCGCTTCGTCTTTTGATTTGGAAGCCGGTATTCGAGGTTCATTTAGTGCCATAGCCAGTAGCGGTGGAGGTAGCGTAGATGCCAGTTACCTGAGCACGTTGAGCAATCTCAAAATTCAGGTGTTCGCGTACGGAGGCGAAGCTTCGGCTACTTT